>JAFYRQ010000039.1 GCA_017546885.1 Alphaproteobacteria bacterium | reverse complement strand
TTTCAACCAGTGTTGACGGGGTTGAGTTGGGCGGAAGCATCGAGGGTGGATATAAAATTGCGTTAACTGATACCTTATCCGTAACCCCAAGTTTAGGTATGTTCTATAACCAAATATCTTATGATGAAACGACAGATAATTATGGAAAAAACATTGAATATGGAGATTTGAAACAAATTGAACTTGAAGCCGGTGTGAAATTTTCTCATGCTAAATTTACTGGTGACGGATTTTATTCATTATATGTAAAACCAAGTATGGTTCAAACTATTGTCAATGGTGATGAAGTAAATATTACCGGTCTTAACAAAGTTGATGCGGTTGAAGACCAAACCTTGGGCAGAATTGAACTTGGTGGTAATTATGGTTTCAATGAAAATTGGTCAGCTTATGGTTGGGCAAACTACACCTTCGGCTCAAGCTATAAGGCTACATCACTTGGTTTAGGTGTTAATTATAGTTGGTAAAAGTCAGTTCTATGGATTAAAAGGGGCAAGTATATCCTTGTCCCTTTTTGTTTCTTGACATTTTGTCTAAAAAATGCGATAAGGAATATAACTAAATCAATTATTCTTACTATGATGAAATTCCAAAATTTTGAGGTATTGTACGGCGCAGCCTGCAATATCAATTTAGCGGTGGCTAAATGCGAAAACAGAACAATCCGGTATTCAGTGGAGGCTTCAACTCGTAAGCAGAAAGAATTGTTGAGTAAACAGTTTGCGGCAAACTTTCCTACTTCGTGGGATGAGGCACAGAAACACCCCGATTTCGATGCGGAGCAGTTTTTCGGATTGTTTCAGAAGTGGCCTGAGCTCGAAAACAGAGACAAGATTAAGTCTTTAGTTACGAGTATGTGTGACAACGGCATTGCTATTCCCGAGGCAGCAGGGCGTATTCTTATCGCCTACGCATTCGATCCGGAGTAACAATTCTTGTTTTTGTAAAAAAAGAGAGCGGAATACCCCTCTCTTTTTTGTTTTTTATCAGAATTTTCTCAAATATATAAAAAAGTTTTATTTTTTTTCCTTTTTTTAGATTTTGTTATTGAAAAATAAATTTTTATTGCTTAATTTAACAGTGTATTTATGAATATTGTAAAAAACCATATATGGAGAAAATAAAATGAAAAAACTTTTAGGTTTGTTCTGCGTAGTTGCTTTGTTGTCAGCCTGCTCTACAACCAGCGAATTGTTTGGTGGTAGCGAATGCGATTCAAGAGAAGCTCGCAACTTTATGGCTAATGCCGAAGACAGAGTATTCTTTGATTATGACAGTTCTGAATTGACAGACAATGCAAAAGAAGCTGTTGACACACAAGTTAAATGGTTGAAGAAACATGAAAATGTTAATGTTGTAGTTCAAGGTTACTGCGATGAACGTGGTACAAGAGAATACAACTTGGCTTTGGGTGAACGTCGTGCTAACTCTGTAAAAGCTTACCTCGTAAGAAACGGTATCGCTGCTGACAGAGTATCTACCATTTCTTATGGTAAAGAAAGACCGGCTGTATTGGGTAGCACAGAAGCTGCTTGGGCTCAAAACCGTCGTGCTGTAACTGTTGTTAAAACAGCTAACTAATCAGCAACAGAGTTTGAAAAAAAGAGGTATTATTTAATACCTCTTTTTTTGTCTTGAGATATTATAATTTTTGCAATATCTTAAAAGAAAAAATTAAAGGGTGAAAAATGAAAAAATATATTTTATTTGTTTTGGTTTTGTTAATGAGCGGAATAGCAAATGCTAAAGATGCAACGGTTATTTATCGTGATATTGAAGAAATTCGCGAAGAAATGAAAATATTGCAAAGAAAATTATATAATGAAGGAAGCGAAGAGGCTGATTTAGGTGTTCAAGTCGGCAGAATGGATGAGCAAGTACGTTCCATGACCGGAAGAATCGATGAATTAGACTACAAAATTAAACAGTTAAGTGAAAAAATCGATATGATAAATCGCGATATTGATGTTCGTATCAGTTTGATGGAGGGTAAAACTCCGACAGTATCTTCTGATGTACAAGTTGAAGATAACAGTCCTAAATTTGCAGCTCCGGTTGCGAACAATGCCCCGCAATCCATTGTCGGCGGTTCAATCAGCAAAGAAGATAATTTGCAACCGGTAAAAGGTTCTACCGCTCCCGAAATTTATCAATCAGGATTAGAAGCCCTTAAAGCAACCGAATACGAAAAAGCCGAAAAAGCTTTCAATAAAATTTTGACTAAATTTGCTGATGATAAATTAGCCGGAAATGCTCAATATTGGTTAGGCGAAACTTATTATGCCCGTAAAGAATTTGATAAGGCGGCAATAGCTTTTGCCAAAGGTTATCAGGGATATAAAAACAGCGCCAAAGCGGCGGACAGCCTGTTGAAACTTGGTATGGCAATGCAAGGATTGAATAAAAATAAAGAGGCTTGTGCTGCTTTTACGAGTTTGCCAAAAGAATTTCCTAAGGCTGAAAAAACTTTAAAAGAAAAAGCAAAATCAGAAGCTAAAAAATTGAAATGTAACTAAATGAGCGATTTGCAAGAGCGTTTTGATAAAGAATTAACGCATATTTTGGAACAAAATAATTTGCAAGGTCAAAAGTTGGCGGCTGCCGTATCCGGTGGTGCCGACTCGTTAGCTTTAGCTTTTTTGTTGAAAAAATATACCGAAAAACTCAATCTTGATTTTGTTGTTTTGACCGTTCATCATCATCTTCGTCCTGAAGCAGATGAAGAAACGGAATATGTTGCCGATTTGATGAAAAAAAATAATATACGGCATCAAACTTTACATTGGGAACACGAAGATATTATTACCGGTATCGAAACAAAAGCTCGCAAGGCTCGTTATGATTTGCTTTCGGATTGGTGCAAACAAAACGGCTATAATATGTTGTTGACCGCACATCATTTGCGCGATCAGGCTGAAACATTTTTTATTCGATTGCAACGTGGGAGCGGTGTTGACGGTTTGTCATCAATGGCAAAAATTTCGGAACGCAACGGAATAAAAATATTGCGTCCTCTTTTGAATATTGCTCCGCAAGAATTGAGAGATTTTTTGATTGGGCAAAATATTGAATGGCGAGAAGATGCTTCTAATGATTGCGATGATTTTTTGCGTGTTCGAATCAGAAAAATGTTGCCTTTGATAGAAAAAGAATTAGGCATCAATATTCAAAAAATAGGAGCAGCCGTTGAGGCTTTGTCGGCGACAAAAGAATATTTTTTGCAATCCGTAAATCGTTTTATGAAAGCACAATGCAAAAATTGGTATGACGAAGCATACAGTTTTAATTTGAGCTCGTTTATTGCCCTGCATAAAGAAATAAAATATCGAGCATTGGCAAAAATGATTATTGAAATAGGTGAAGCCGAATATGCACCTGAATATGGCGAATTGCAACGTTTGCAAAATATGCTTTCTGCCGATGATTTTAACGGTTGTACTTTGGGCGGTTGCGAAGTGATAAAATTTCGTAATAAAATTTGGATAATAAAAGAAGATAAAAAAAATAAGATTATTCAAAAAAAACAATGGGAAGAATATGCTCAAAAGTATTTACCCGAATTGAAAACGGATATCCCGTATAAATTAAAGCTGAATTTATATGGAAAAGCGGTTGAGTTTGAAAAATAAAAAAACTATATTATCATAAGTTGTATTTTATAAGGAACATGTGATGAAAGCAGGAAAAAGTATATTGTTTTGGCTCGGAGCGATTGTTGTTTTGACATTAATCAGCAATATGGCCGGATTGGGGACAAAGAAAATGTCGCCGAGAAATGCATTGCCTTTTTCAGAATTTATGAATCAGGTAGAAGCAAAAAACGTTTCTTCGGTTACTATTTCGGGACCGGATGTAAATGGTCAACTCTCTGATGGAACAAGTTTTTATACTTATGCTCCCGATGATCCTTCTATGTATGAAACCTTGCGTAAATCCGGTGTCAGAGTTGAGGCAAAACCGATTGATAATAGTGCAGATACTTTTTGGGGTGTTTTTGTTTCTTGGTTCCCGATGATTTTGCTTATCGGTGTTTGGGTGTTCTTTATGCGTCAGGCAAATTCGGGTAACAATAAGGCTATGAGCTTCGGAAAATCGAGGGCTCGTTTGATTGAAAATGCCAAAAAGGTTACTTTTGCCGATGTTGCCGGTTGTGACGAATCCAAACAGGAACTTGAAGAAGTTATCGACTTCTTAAAAGATCCCGGAAAATTCCAACGTTTGGGCGGAAAAATTCCGAAGGGTGTTTTGTTGGTAGGTCCTCCGGGAACAGGTAAGACATTGCTTGCAAAAGCCGTTGCCGGCGAAGCTGACGTTCCGTTCTTTTCAATATCCGGTTCGGATTTCGTAGAAATGTTTGTCGGTGTAGGTGCTTCTCGTGTACGAGATATGTTTGCTCAAGCCAAGAAAAATTCGCCGTGTTTATTGTTCATTGACGAAATTGATGCCGTAGGCCGTCATCGTGGAGCAGGTCTTGGTGGCGGAAATGATGAACGTGAACAAACATTAAACCAATTATTGGTTGAAATGGATGGCTTTGATGAAAATGAAAATGTTATTTTGATTGCTGCAACTAACCGTCCTGATGTTTTGGATCCGGCATTACTTCGTCCCGGTCGTTTTGACAGACAAGTAGTGGTTACAAACCCTGATTTAAAAGGACGTGAGGATATTCTGAAAGTCCATGTCAAAAAAGTTCCTTTGGCAAAAGATGTTAATTTGGCGGTTATTGCTCGTGGAACTCCCGGATTTTCAGGTGCTGATTTGGCTAATTTGGTCAATGAAGCGGCTCTTCTTGCGGCTCGTAAAAACAAACGCAAAGTAACATCAAAAGATTTTGATGATGCAAAAGATAAGGTTATGATGGGAAATGAACGCAAATCCATGGCTATGGATGAGCAAGAAAAACTGCTAACCGCATATCATGAGGCCGGTCATGCCATTTGTTCATTAAATGTACCTGAAACCGATCCGATTCATAAAGCCACAATTATTCCGAGAGGAAGAGCCTTGGGTATGGTTCAACAGCTTCCCGAAAAAGATCAGTATTCTTATTCTCGTGCCAAAATGCTGTCTCGCTTGATTATCACAATGGGCGGACGAGCAGCGGAAGAAATTAAATTCGGTTATGATAAAGTTACCAGCGGTGCTTCATCTGATATTGCCGCAGCTACAAAGCTTGCTCGAGCAATGGTTACAGAATGGGGAATGAGTGATAAGCTTGGTCCGGTTCTTTATGTTGAAAATTCGGAAGAAGTATTTTTAGGCAAATCTGTAACTCAAAATAAAAATATGAGTGAAGATACAGCTAAGATTATAGATGCTGAAATAAAACGTCTTGTTTGTGATGCTCACGAATCGGCTCTTAAAATCTTAAATGATAAAAACTCAGAATGGGAAAAATTGGCGCAAGCTTTGATAGAATATGAAACCTTGAGCGGAGATGAAATTAAAGCTTTGCTCCGAGGAGAAACTATATCAAAGGCATCGGAAGCACCTGTTCCTGAAGAGTTGAAGACTAAGAGTTCG
Organism: Alphaproteobacteria bacterium; assembly: GCA_017546885.1. Taxonomy (GTDB): domain Bacteria; phylum Pseudomonadota; class Alphaproteobacteria; order RF32; family CAG-239; genus JAFUYI01. The sequence continues at coordinate 13,913 of JAFYRQ010000039.1, read as the reverse complement.
GTTCCCGAAGTATAGAAAAAAGCACACATAACAGCTCATCTGGAGCTAAAACTTCAAAGAGAAAAAATTCATGTATTTTATATACACTAAAATTTTTTCTCTTTTTTTATACATCTTCCTAAATTTTGTGATTTAGCGTTAGAACGACAGATGACAAGACAAAAATAATGATTGATTTTTGTCTAGAAAATAATATACTAAAAGTAGTTTATTATCTTTTTAGATACATTATATTCGATTATTGTTCTGTCAGTTCGCCTCAAAGAGTTCTGATGTATATATATTTATTTTAGAAACGGAATGTGGTAAATGCCGTGTTGTCTTTGAGCAACAAAAATTTTACTGAATATTATGTTCGATTTCTTGAAGAGGGTTGTCGACGTATTAGTGTTTATCGTCTTTATAGGAGTTGAGGGAGTTCTCATGTTCCTTGCAGGCTACTTGTTGTATGGACTCTTCCATATAGCAATAGGCATTAATATATTTTGGACAATAGTCCTCTCTCTTATTACCTTTGTGGTGATGTGGAGATTCTGGGACGGCCTTTTAGGGGATTAGTAACTTGAGCTTGAAAATGACTGACTTTTAGTCAGCATTTTCAAGCTTTCCACGTATTATTATCGGTCAGTTCGCTCAAGAGTTCTGACTGTTCTATATTTTTTTAAAAACGGAGGTGGTGAGCCCGTGTTGCTTGAGCAATAAAATCGTTCACTGCATAGCTATGGATTTCTTAAGGAAGTTCGTTGATGGCCTTGTGATGGTTATCCTTATCGCACTTGCGTTGGTTGTGTTAGGTGTATTTTTTTGCCTGACCTACGTAATATATCACGAGGGGCTAGGTCTCAATCTGTTTTGGACAGTAATTCTGTCTATTGTTACTTTCGTGGTAGCATATAGGTTCTGGGATCTTCTTGGTGGCGATGCGTAGTATAAGCTTGAAAATGTCTGACTTTTAGTCAGCATTTTCAAGCTTTTCTATTTTATAACGGTATTTTCTAAATCACTTTTGATTTTTGACCACACGTTACTGTCGTGAAATGATTGTGTTTTTGTATCCCATCTGTTTTGACGCAATACACCGTCTAAGTGATATCCTGCTCGTTTAGCCACATTTGCCGAGCGAATATTTGCGGTGTTGTTTCTTATTTCGATACGATTAAATCCGCAATCAAAACAAACTTTTTCTAATGTTATTACGGCATCGTGCATGTATCCTTTTCCTTGTTCATCTTTCTTCAGCCAGTAACCGAATTGAGTTTTGGCAGAAGATTTACTTACTTTTACAAGGTCTATCATACCGACTAATTTGTTATTTTCGTTTTCTCGTATAATGTAGGCAAAACCGCTTTTTTCCTCCCAATGTTTTTGACACCAATTCATTAAGTAATTATAAGAATCTTCAGCTTTTTGAGTTTTTTCGACCCAACTAAACCAAGGCTCAAGGCTTTGTCTGGAACTGTCAATAGCTTCAAAAACTTCTTTTGCTAAATCAAAGGTTATAGGATACGGGCGGATTAATGTAACTTTTTCGCCTTTTATAATTTCCGGTAAAATCATTTTTTCTCTCCTTTAGGGGAGTATGGCAAAAATATTTTAATTATGCGTAAAATGTTTATATGATTGATTTTATTTTTTATGCTTGTATATTATTTTTATTGTTAAAATAAGGAGTTTCTATTATGGGAAAATTGTTTGGAACTGACGGTGTTCGCGGCGTAGCGAATAAATTTCCGATGAATGTTGATTTTGCATCAAAATTAGGTACAGCATGCGGTTTAGAAATTTGTAAAGTTTATCACAAAGTTGCGATTGCTCGCGATACCAGAATTTCGGGTGAAATGTTACAATCGGCACTGACTGCAGGCTTTTTGGCGGCCGGAGTTGATGTTGTTTTGTTGGGTGTTTTGCCTACACCTGCATTGACTTCAATAACCGCGGATTTAGACGTTGATATGTCGGTTATGATTACTGCTTCTCATAATCCTTATTATGATAACGGAATTAAACTTATTGACTCTACCGGTGATAAATTTGATGATGAGGTTACCGCTAAATTAGAAGATATGGTTGAGAAAGGCGAATTTGAACTCGGTAGCGATAAATTGGGCAAAATTACCGAAGTCAAAGATGCGATAGTTATGTATTTGGAAAAAGCAAAACAGATTATTGATGAGCCTCGTCCTTTGACCGGTTTACGAGTAGTATTGGATTGTGCTAACGGTTGTTTTGCCGGGGTAATGCCGCAAGTATTCAAAGATTTGGGGGCCGGAGTGATTGTTTTGGGTAATGAACCGGACGGATACAACATTAATAAAGATTGCGGTTCACAACATCCTGAAAAACTTTATGAAACAGTCAGAGAATCGCATGCTCATATCGGAATTGCCGTTGATGGTGACGGAGACAGATTGTTGGTTTGTGATAGTGAAGGTCGAAAAGTGCCTGCCGAACAATTAATAGCCTTTTTGGCACAGTATCTCAAACAAATCGGAAAATATCGCGGGGATTCTGTTGTTTCCACAATCATTTCTAATACAGCTATGGAAAGATATATCAGAAATTTAGGTTTTGATTATCATAGTGTGAAAGTGGGTGAAAGAGCAATTATTGCTAAAATGCAAGAAGTAGGTTGCAGTATAGGCGGTGAAGAATCCGGTCATATTGTTGCACTTGATTATTGTAAGAGCGGCGATGGCATGGTTAATGCTTTGTTGGTTTGTTTGGCTTTGATGAAAAGCGGTAAAAAACCGAATGAAGTATTTCCTTTGTTTGAATTTGACCCGTATGTATTTGTAAGTGTTTCGGTTGCTGACAGAGAAACAGTTAAGAAAGCGGTTGTTTCTGATGAAGTTAAGGCAGTAGTGGAATTCGCTAAAAGTAAAATGGAAGGAATCGGACGAGTTGTGCTTCATCCTTCCGGTACCGAGCCTAAAATCAGAGTATGGGTGTCCGGCAGTGACAAAGCTGTTGTCGAAGAATCAGCAAATATGATTATTGATGCGGTTAAAAAGTTTCAGGAGGCATAATGTTTAGAGGTATTATTAACTTTTTTTCAAGAGGAACAGTTTTGAATCCGATGTTCCTTTTGGGGTTTGGCAGCGGTGTATTTTTATCATATCGTTTTGATACCGAAAGAGTTTATTCTATATTTATGTGGTATGATACCTATCTGGTGGCAATCGCGATAGCATTTGTATATACATTTGCTTTTAATCAGGTTTTTAAGGGATATAGCTCAACAATAGATTGGCCGGAAACGTTTAAACGTTTTATCTCTCAAAGTATATTGTTGATTGTTTCTGCCATTGTTACGTCTTTTGTTTTTGAAAGATTTGTTTTTTAACGGAGTGAGAGAGTGTTTGATATAAAACGGGGATTGGAAATTCTGGAGAAGAATATAAAAGTTGCTCCGGAAGCCCCTGGTGTATATCGAATGATTGATGAAAATGACAAGGTTTTATATGTAGGTAAAGCCAAAAATATAAAAAAACGAATTGTCGCTTATTCACATATTAATAAGCTTCCTGCGCGTTTGCAGAGGATGGTTGCTCAAATATATCGTATGGAGTTTATTGTTGTCGAATCGGAAACAAAAGCTCTATTACTTGAAAATGAATTGATAAAAAAACTTGAGCCAAAGTACAATATTTTATTGCGTGATGATAAAACATTTCCTTATTTAAGCTTAAATATCAATGACGATTTTCCGGTACTAAAAAAATATCGCGGTGTCAAAAAAACGGGATATAAATATTTTGGTCCGTTTGCTAATGTTACGGCGGTAAATAATGCTCTTGATTTGTTGCAAAAGGCTTTTTTATTGAGGTCTTGCAGTAATAGTGAATTTAAGAATCGGGAACGTCCCTGTTTGATGTATCAAATTAAGCGATGTTCTGCTCCTTGTGTCGGTAAAATATCAAAAGAAGATTATAAAAAACTGGTAGAAGAAGCAGTTGATTTTCTTGAGGGAAAAAACGTAGATATCCAAGCGCAGATGTCGATTAAAATGCAAGAAGCAAGTGATGCCTGTGATTTTGAAACGGCAATTTTATATCGTGACAGAATAAGAGCTTTAACCAATGTTCAACAAGGAAAAACTACCGAATATGATAATATAAAATCGGCTGATGTTATTGCGATATATGTTCAACATAATTGTTGTTGTGTGCAGGTGTTTTTTATTCGTGCTGGGCAAAACTGCGGTAATATTGCTTTTTTTCCGAAACAAGTTCAAGGGGCAGGCACAAAAGAAATATTAGAAGCATTTTTGAGCAGTTTTTATGCCAATCATCAGTTGCCGGAGGAGATAATTGTTTCTGAAGAGCCGGAAGGACTGGAGTTTTTGGAACAGGCATTAGGTGTAAAAATTAATACTTATAAAAAAGGTGCAAAGCATAAGATTGTGCAAAATACATTAAAAAATGCCAAAGAAGCTTTGGAACGCAAAATGGCATTAGAAACTTCGGTGTTAAATAATTTGCAAGAAATGAAAAATGTTTTCGGACTGAAAAATATTCCTCAAAGAATTGAAGTTTATGATAACTCGCATATTCAGGGAAGTTATGCCGTCGGGGCGATGATTGTGGCGACTCCCGAAGGATTTGATAAAAAATCTTATCGAACTTTTAACATAAAAAACGAAGAAATCACTAATGATGATTTTGCGATGATGAAAGAGGTTTTAACTCGCCGTTTTGATAAAATGACCGCAGAAAATAAGCCTGATGTTATTTTGTTAGATGGCGGAACAGGACAATTAAATGCCGTTCACGAATGTTTGAAAGATTATGATTTGTCGGATATCGTGATAATTGCCATCTCTAAAGGTCCGGAGCGAAATGCCGGAAAAGAATTTTATCATTTGAGAGGAAGAGAAAGTTTTTCTTTGCCGTTCCAATCTCCTTTGGCTTTTTATATGCAAAATATTCGTGACGAAGCTCATCGTTTTGCCATAGGGACACATCGCAAAAAAAGGGGAAAATCGGTATTTGTTTCCAAACTTGATGAAATAGAAGGAATCGGACACGACAGAAAGAAGAAATTGCTCAATTATTTCGGTTCGGTTGAGGCTGTTTCGCAAGCAAATATGTCTGATTTGCAAAAAGTGAGCGGAATAAGTAAAAAAATAGCGGAAAAAATATTTAATTACTTTCATAAATAAAAAATATGCAATATTATGACAAAGAGTTAACTTAAACAAATTAATAGGTGTAAAATTATGTATAATCTTCCAAATATTCTGACAATTTCAAGAATTGTTGTTATTCCAGTAATATTTTTAGCTATTTATATTCACACGGCATTTTGGTCTGTTTTAGCAGGTGTTTTGTTTGTTGTGGCATCAATTACCGATTATCTTGACGGTTATTTGGCTCGTGCACGCAATCAACACTCTGTTTTAGGTCGCTTGTTGGACCCGATTGCCGATAAACTTTTAGTGGTTTCTGCATTGTTGATTATCGTTGCAAACGGAATGGTTGATCCTATCAGTTATATTCCGGTAATTATCATTATGTGCCGTGAAGTTTTGGTTTCCGGCTTGCGTGAATTTTTGGCGGAATTTCGTGTAGGAATGCCTGTAACTCGTTTGGCAAAATGGAAAACAGGTTTTCAAATGGTCGCAATTTCAATGATTTTGCTCGAAAAAATTGGTGAGCCTGTTCGTTTTATGGGTGAATGGATGTTGTGGATTGCCGGAATACTCACTTTTATAACCGGATATCAGTATTTCGAAAAATGTTTAGACTATATTTATACCGTTGAAAATAACAAGAAAAATCCGGTTAAAGTGGTTGAGCAGGGCGTAAAGAAAATTGCCGTAAAAGTAAAAACGGCTGTTTCTGAAAAAGTAAAAAATACAGCACAGAAAAAACGTCGCGGTCCTAAACCGGGAATGAAGAAAGGCTCAACAACTTCTGCAAAACGCGGCAGAAAGCCAAAAAACAAATCGGTTGAAACAGCTGAATAGTTCGGAGCCATTATGATTGGCAAAAAAACTCATATTCTCGTTGTTGACGATGATACCAGATTGCGTTCTCTCTTAACTCGTTTTTTAAGGGAGAACGATTTTATGGTATCTGCTGCCAAAGGGGCATCTGAAGCCAGAGATATGCTCAAAGAATATAAGTTTGATATACTCATAGTTGATATTATGATGCCTAATGAAACAGGTCTGGAGTTTTTATCTAAACTTCGTAAAGAGGACAATGTGCCGGTTATTTTATTGACGGCAATGGGCGAAGCGGGGGACAGAATTAACGGACTTGAACTAGGGGCCGATGATTATTTGGCAAAGCCTTTTGAGCCCAAAGAACTTGTTTTGCGAATTAGAAATATTTTAAAACGAGCTCCGCAAGAGGTTGATAAGGTAAATTCGAAATTAAATCTCGGTTTATGTTGGTATGATTTGGATAAAAAAGAACTGACCAACAAACAAGGACAGATTATTCATATAACACCGGTCGAACAGGCGATGTTGTCTATGTTGGGGCAAAAATCAGGACAGATATTCAGTCGTGAGAGATTGGCAGAATTGTTGGGAGCAGGACAGGGACCTCGCTCAATCGATGTTCAAGTAACCAGATTACGCAAAAAAATAGAAAAAGATTCAAAAAATCCTCGTTATCTGCAAACGGTAAGAGGCAAAGGATATATGTTGTTGACAGAATAAAGGAGATAACAATGCACTTAGTTTTTCCAAGCAAAATTGAAAATTTTTTAAAGTATTTAAGAATTAAAATTATGCCGAAGACATTGTTTTTCAGAACAATGTTGTTGATATTTATTCCGCTTATTGTGGTTCAGGTAGTGTCAATAGTGGCATTTTTTGACGGTTCTTGGGGGAGAGTGGGACGTCGTTTATCTTCTAATCTGACATCAAATATGGCATTTACGATTGAGTTGGCAGAACATGCTCCGGAACAAATTGCCGAAATTCAAGCATTGGCTGAAAAACAATATGATTTGAATTTTAAATATTATAATAACGAAGAAAAACACGAAGTTATCAGAACAGTTCGTCGCAATAATAAAATGATTACCGGATTTTTAGAAGAATCTTTGGTTAAGAAATTTCCTGATGATATAACCAGTATCTATCTTAAAAATCAAGATTTGGTGGTTTTTGTTGAAACGCAAGACGGGCTTTATCAATTTACAACAAATTCCAAAAATATTTTTTCTACTTCTATTTTCGGTTTTGTTGCATGGATGGTAGGAACATCACTGCTTTTATTTGTGGTTGCGGTAATGTTTTTGCGTATTCAGGTTCGCTCTATTGCGAATTTGGCGGAAGTTGCCGAGGACTTTGGTAAAGGTATTGATAATAAAGATTTTAAACCTTTCGGTTCTTCTGAAGTGAGAAAAGCCGGTATTGCATTTATCAAAATGAAAGAGCGTATTCAGCGTCAAATCAGTGAACGTACGCAAATGTTGGCTGGGGTTTCTCATGATTTGCGTACTCCGTTGACAAGAATGCGTCTGCAATTAGCATTATTGCCTGATGATAAAGAAAAAAGCGGACTTGATAAGGAAGAGTTTTTGCAAGATGTTGCAGAGATGGAAAAAATGCTTGACGGTTACTTGTCTTTCGTTAGCGGTGAAGGCGGTGAAAAACCGAGTTTTGTGGATTTGAACGAAGTAATTTTGAGCATTATTAATAAGTTCAGAACTTCTAATAAAGCTCTTATTCGCTATTCTACCAACGACCAAGTCAGTGCGGTTCAAGGTCGTGAACAGGCTCTTAAGCGTGCTTTAAGTAATATTATCGGAAATGCTTTCAACTATGGCAAGACTATTGCCGTCAGTTTAGAAAGTGTCGGTTGTAAGGTTGAAGTTACGGTTGATGATGATGGCCCGGGAATTCCGGCAGAAAAAAGAGAAGATGTATTTAAGGCATTTTACCGCTTAGATGAATCCAGAAATAAAGAAACGGGCGGTGTCGGATTAGGTCTTTCTATTGCAAAGGATATAGTTACTTCCCACGGAGGAACAATTGAATTGCAAGATTCACCGATGGGAGGCTTGAGGGTACTCATTAGTATTCCCTTATAATTCGCATATCCGAAGATATGTTTTTCGATAGTAAACATTCGGTGTTGAATTAAGAAAAATTTTTTGATAAAAATAATATAAAGAATTTTTGATTAAGGAATGAATATGGCAGAAGATGAAAAAGATTTAGGTATCGATTTGAAAGCCTTATATGATATTGATAACGATGATAATAACACCATTAATTTTGATGATGTTAAAGATGCCGGTTTAGACGATTTTTTGGAAGATGTTGTCGCAGAAAATAAATCGGCAGAGTTTTCCAATGCTACTGTTGAAATCGAAGAAATTGCGAATACTGCAACAAATGAGATAGAAAAATTGCAAGAAACAACACCTGCTGATTTTGCAAATTTTGATATTGATGATTTTGATGCGGCATTAAATTCGTTTCAGGCTGCTCGTGCAGGTAAATTGGCTCCTAATGCTCTCGTGCCGCCTCCGATGCCGGAGAAAAAAGAAGAACCTAAACCCGAGCCGGTTATAGAGCCGATTGTTGAAGCAGATCCTGTTTTAACAGAATCGGAGATTGTGGTTGAAACGGAAGATTTTTCTTTTGAGAAAGAAGAAGACTTTAATATTTCCGATATTGAAATTGAAGCTCCTGAGACAGAAGAAAGTACAGCTGTTAAAGAACAAGCTTTCAATGGAGAAAAATTTAATCCTGCAACCGTTGATGAAAGTAATTTTGTTGAAAATACTGCTGAACGACAACAGGAGATATTGGATTGGTATAGCGGAGAGTTGAAAGATAAAAGTTATAAGGTGTCTCCGGATAATATGCCTGAGTTTTTAGATACGGATAAAACAATCAGAGTTATACATGTTACGACAGAGTCTTGCTATGGTTGGAACGTGTTCTTTGATAATGGGGTGTTTATGAATCTTCGTGATTTGAAAGAATATCAGGAACGACATGGCGAAATGCCGTATCAAGACGGAAAAATTATTTATGGTAATAAGACAATCAACTTTGAAAGAATCCGCAAGATTGTTGTTTATGAAAAACCAAGATATTTTTCTTATATAGCTAAATAATAAGTATATAAAAATGCAAAAGCAGGCGTCTTTTCAGATGGCCTGCTTATTTTTTTAGAAAGGGGTTTTAATCTTGCTTACTCCTTCTGTTTTTTTAGACTTGCCGTTAATACAAAATCCCTGTGATGAAACATGAAGCTCGTCAGGATTTTTCCGGTATTTAAAAACGGCAACAGCATTAAAAATGCTTTTAAGTAACTTGCTGAAAGCAAAAAGTAACAATGCTCCTAAAAGGATGATTGCGATAAATGAAAATGCTATCATGGCAGAATAATATTAAATTGTTGCGATTGTACCAAAACAGAGATTAAAGTCAAACAAAAAGGCTCTGAACAAATCAGAGCCTTTAACGCATTTGTTTTTTTCTTATTTCTTTCGGTTTATCGGGAAAATCTGTACTCCGTTAGTACTTGTACTAGCTGATGTAGTAGAATTTGCCGGAGAAGCCATGTGGTTAGCGGCATCAACTTCTACTTGTGTCGGATGTTTTTTACTGGTAACTACCGGCAGATTTTCTTTAAGCGGAAGAGCTTTTTTAGCTAAGCGAATCATCATATATCCGCTACCGCCGCCATAAGCAGGACCGGAAAGACCGATAGAATAATAACCGCCGATAAATCCGTAATCCATATCAATATAGTCAATCAAGAACAATGTTTTTACCGTTGTTGTACCGATAGTGGTCATTTTGCATTGATAACCTTCGTCCTCCATAACGATATTGTCGGTATTTTTTACAAATAACAATGTTTTATCCGGAGCACAGTCAGGAGTTTGACCATTATATGTAACGTTATAATTGAGCATCAATTTAACCGAGCGAGAACCTTTTGATAAATGTACATCGCTAATCTTTACCGAATCAACAAACATATATGCCGGTGTAATACCTACTACTATCGGTAAAGAAATAAAATTGCTGTAACAATTTCGTGTTCCGGTGTCTGCCGCACAAATCAAAGCTTTTTGGTTGTTGTTATTTTGCATCAGTTGTGCAAGGCTGTTATAGATATATTCTTTAGACATAGCCAAGTTTACCGGAGCACATTGTTTTGAACGACAAACAATGATATTGCGAGGCATTTGCAACGGAGCCATTTCTACACGGCGATTGACATATTCTTCGGAATAAGGGGTGTTAGCACTGTCAAAAGGATCATTTATAACCTCTTGCATACTACGATTACTTAAATTACAGTTGCTTGTTACGAGTGCTACAAAACTCAACAGGACAATGGCTTTTATTTTAGACACGACTTTAAATCCTTTAGTTAATTAACCTAAAACTGTCGTTATAATAAAAGTATTTTTCTTGCTTATCAAGTAATAATTTAGTATTTGCATAATTAATAATGTTCTTTTTTAGGAGAAAGACGATGTCGAGAGCTTTTAAAACCATTTTTTCGTTGCTTCTTTTTGTGATTGCATATTATTTTTATCCTTACGGAAGTGTTATAAAGGCGGGAGCAAGCGACAATATAAAGGTTGTTGACGGGGATAGTTTGGAAATAGGAAGTATACGTATTCGATTGTTAGGAATCGACTCGCCGGAATATAAGCAATATTGCTATGATAAAAAGCATAAAAAGTATTCATGCGGAATAAAAGCAAAAAAATATCTTGAAGATATTGTAAAATCCGGAGATGTCGAATGTAAAGAGCAATCAAAAGATAGGTATAAAAGAAGCTTAAGCGTATGTTATGTCAACGGTATTGATATAAACGAAAAGATGGTTCGTTCAGGCTGGGCGGTCTCATATAGAGATGAAGGGATTCCTTATAAAGAAGCTGAATTTTATGCCAAAAAAGAAAAAGCAGGTATTTGGCAGGGCAAATTTATGCGCCCCGAATTATATCGCTTTGCGAATAAAAAGAAGAATAGTTAATTTTTTATTGAAAATGTTGTTGACAGCAAAAAAAAGTTATGTATATTGCAAACAACGTTTTGTGTTTAAATAATCAAAATATTAGGTGAAAAAAATGTACGCAGTAATTAGAACAGGCGGAAAACAATATAAAGTTACTACCGGTGACGTAATTAAAGTTGAAAAACTTGCTGGTGAAGCTGGTGCTAGTGTTGTTTTCAGCGAAGTGTTGGCAAAAGACGATGTTATCGGAACTCCATTGGTAGCCGGTGCATCTGTTAAAGCTACTATTGTTAAACAGGCTAAAGCTGACAAAGTTATTGTTTTCAAAAAGAAAAGAAGACAAAACTATCGTCGTAAAAAAGGCCACAGACAGAATATTACTATCGTTAAAATTGCAGAAATTGCTTAACGAATAGAGAGATTAAAGGAGATAAGTTATGGCACACAAGAAGTCAGGTGGTAGTAGCGATAACGGACGTGATACCGAAGGTCGTCGCTTGGGCTTGAAAAAGTCTGGCGGTCAAGCAGTTATTGCCGGAAACATCATTATCCGTCAACGTGGTACCAAATATCATCCGGGCGACAATGTAGGTATGGGTAAAGACCACACTATTTTCGCTTTGGTTGAAGGTAAAGTTGCCTTCAGAAAATCTGGTGATAAGACTTTTGTTTCAGTTGTTACTGAATAATCAGGCAGTCTTTAAGGTGGAGGGGGCTAGAAGCCCCCTTTATTTTTTCTGTAAACATCGTTTTTAGTAAAGAAAAATACAATGAAGTTTTTGGATCAGGCAAAAATATTTATTCAATCGGGAAACGGAGGCGCAGGTTGCGTTTCATTTCGTCGTGAAAAATATATTGAATTCGGCGGTCCGAACGGAGGAGACGGCGGCAAGGGCGGAAGTATTTATTTTGAAGCCGTTGCTAATTTGAATACTCTTATTGATTTTCGTTACACCCAACACTTTAAGGCTAAAAAAGGTCAAAACGGAATGGGTTCCGAAAAAAACGGAAGTAAAGCTCCGGATATTGTTATTAAAGTTCCTGTCGGTACGGAGATTTTGGCTGAAGACGGCGAAACCGTTTTGGCCGATATGATTACTCCCGGACAGATTTATTTAGCGGCAAAAGGCGGAGACGGCGGACGCGGTAACGTTAATTTTAAGAGTTCAACCAATCAGGCTCCTCGTTATGCAGAACCGGGCTGGCCGGGTGAAGAAAAATGGGTTTGGCTTAAGTTGAAAATTATTGCCGATGTCGGACTTATCGGTATGCCGAATGCCGGAAAATCTACATTTTTAACTGCTGTAACAAAAGCTCGTCCGAAGATTGCAGACTATCCTTTTACTACTTTGCATCCTAACTTGGGTGTAGCATGGGTTGACAACTATGAAATGGTGTTGGCTGATATTCCCGGTTTGATTGAGGGAGCTCACGAAGGAATCGGTTTAGGTGACAGATTCTTAAAACATATTGAGCGTTGTGAGGTGTTTTTACATCTTATTGATGTTACATCGGATGATATAGTCAAAAGCTACAAAGCTATTCGTAGAGAGTTAGAGTTGTATAATCCGGAATTAATGAATAAGCCGGAGGTTGTTGCTTTGAATAAATGTGATGCCTTGGATGAAAAAGAGATAAATAAACGTATTTCCAAATTGGAAAAAGCTTGCGGAAAGAAGGTTTATCCGATTTCTGCGGTTGCTCGTCGAGGTGTTTTTGAATGTTTGTTGGAAGTAAACAAATATATAAAAAGAGACAGAAAACAAAAAGTTGAAGAAGAAGTCAAAATGGAAGAACCGGTTAAGAAAACTTGGTCTCCTATTTAATGAGAGGATAAAAAAGTGACAAAAGAAAATGAAATTTTAGATATTGTAAAATCTTCTTTGGAAGACGGAAAAGCCGAAGACGTAATAGTTATAGATTTGAGAGGAAAAACTTCTATTGCGAACGAAATGGTTGTTGCTTCCGGTAATTCGGACAGACATGTAATTTCCATTGCTCAAAGAATCCAAGAAAATTTGAAAGAAGCCGGCTATAAGTCTGTCAGCGAAGGCGAAACAAAAGGCGATTGGGTTTTGATTGATGCTTTTGATGTAATCGTTCACATTTTCCGTCCGGAAGTTCGTGAATTTTACAATTTGGAAAAAATGTGGAATGCGATCGCTAATATGCGTGAAGAATAAAAATTAAAAAGCAGTTCAAGGGAACTGCTTTTTTGTGATAACGGATTAAAAATATGAAAGTTACGATAGCAGCAATAGGAAAATGTAAAAAAAATTCTCCGGAAAAAGCTCTTATAGAGGAATATATAAAACGGTCATCTTGGAATGTGGTTATAAAAGAAGCTGATAATTCCAATCAGGAAGAAGAAGCAAAATTTTTGCAATCAGTTATACCTAACGGAGCAAAGGTTATTGTGCTTGATGAACGCGGAGAAAATATGAAAAGTACGGAATTAGCCGCTAAAATAGAAAAATGGCAAATTAACGGCTGTTCCGAGTTGTGTTTTTTAATCGGTGGTGCAGATGGACATTTGCAATCTACCAGAGATAAAGCAGATTTATTGTTATCATTCGGCAAATTGACATTGCCGCATATTTTAATGCGTGCCGTTTTATCCGAGCAGATATATCGTATTCAGACAATAATTGCCGGTCATCCGTATCACAGAGATTAATTATATACGGTTAAGTTGAATACATTAGCCAAAACAAACAGAGATATGTAGCAGACCAATGTTGCGATTGCCGGAGTAGCAACCCAACCTACTATAATTCTCCCGATAAGTTTCCAATTAATTCCGTTTCCGCCTTTTAATAATCCGATACCCATAACCGCACCGATAACGGCTTGTGAGCTTGATACCGGAACAAGAGGAATTGTCGGAAGGTTATGAGATACTAAAAAGTTATGCAAATTAGGCGATGCAAAAACGAATAACACTAAAGATTGGGC
>JAFYRQ010000038.1 GCA_017546885.1 Alphaproteobacteria bacterium | reverse complement strand
ATGATTGTGCTACCGGTGTATGCTTCTCTCGTGACCCTGCTACCGGTGAAAATGTTTACTATGGTGAATATCTTATCAATGCTCAAGGTGAAGACGTTGTGGCTGGTATTCGTACTCCTCAACCAATGGCTTCTAAAGGTGATGGTACTTCTTTGGAAGAAAAATGGCCGCACCTCTATCAGGAATTGGTAGATGTTCGTAATAAGTTAGAAGCTCACTACAAAGATATGCAAGATATGGAATTTACCATTGAGCATGGAAAACTTTGGATGTTGCAATGCCGTAACGGTAAACGTACTGCTGCTGCTGCCGTTCGTATGGCTGTAGAAATGGTTGAAGAAGGTTTGCTCAACAAAGAAGAAGCTATTATGCGTGTTGGTGCTGAACAGCTTGACCAGTTGTTGCACCCAATGCTTGATCCTAAAGCTCCGAAAAATGTTATTGCTACCGGTCTTCCTGCATCCCCTGGTGCTGCTGTAGGTCGTGCTGTATTTAATGCAGAAGATGCAGAAGCTTGGGCTGCTAAAGGTGAAAAAGTAATCCTTATCCGTAACGAAACTTCTCCTGAAGATATTGGCGGTATGCACGCTTCTCAAGGTGTGATTACTGCTCGTGGCGGTATGACATCTCACGCAGCCGTTGTTGCTCGCGGTATGGGTACTCCTTGCGTATCAGGTTCAAGTGATATTACAATCAGCTATGCTAACAAAACTATGACAACTAAGTCCGGTGTTGTTATCAAAGAAGGCGATTGGGTATCTTTGGATGGTGCTAAAGGTCAAATCATTGAAGGCGAAATTCCAACTGTTAAAGCTGACACAAATACCGGTAACTTCGGTAAATTGATGGGCTGGGTTGACGAAATCCGCGTATTGAAAGTTCGTGCAAATGCTGAAACTCCGAAAGATGCTCAAACAGCTCGTGATTTCGGTGCTCAAGGTATCGGTTTGGCTCGTACAGAACACATGTTCTTTGATGCAAACAGAATCGGTGATATGCGTGCAATGATCTTGTCTGATACAGAAGAAGGTCGTCGTGCAGCTTTGGCTAAATTGTTGCCATATCAAAAGCAAGACTTCAAAGATTTGTTCAAAATCATGGATGGTCTCCCGGTTACTGTTCGTTTGTTGGATCCTCCTCTTCACGAATTCTTGCCTCACACAGATGCTGAAATGCAAGAATTGGCTGACAAATTAGGTGTGGCTTTGGAACAAGTTAAAGTTCGTGCAGCTGCTTTGCATGAAGCAAACCCGATGTTGGGTCACCGTGGTTGCCGTTTGGCTGTTACATATCCTGAAATTGCAGAAATGCAAGCTCGTGCTATTTTGGAAGCTGCTTTGGAATGTCAAGCTGAAGGTGTTACCGTAACTCCTGAAATCGAAGTTCCGTTGACAGGTTCTAAGAAAGAGTTGGATATCGTTAAAGATGTTATTGATGCAACAGCTAAACAAGTATTCGCTGAAAAAGGTGCAATTGTTAACTATATCGTTGGTACAATGATTGAGTTACCGAGAGCTGCTTTGATGGCTGAAGAAATTGCTGAATCTGCTGCATTCTTTGGTTTCGGTACAAACGACTTGACTCAAACAACTTTGGGTATGAGCCGTGACGATACAGGTGCAATCTTGGACGAATACAGAGCTAAAGGTGTTTATGTTGCTGATCCGTTCGCATCTATCGATGTTGATGGCGTTGGTAAATTAGTTGCTCGTGCATGCCGTAAAGGTCGCGAAACTAAAGCAGACATTCACTTGGGTGTTTGCGGTGAACACGGTGGTGATCCAAAATCAATCGAATTCTTCCACAAAGTTGGTTTGGATTATGTATCTTGTTCTCCATACCGTGTACCTGTTGCTCGTTTGGCTGCTGCTCAAGCTGCAGTTAAGTTCGGCAAAGAACGTACAGTTGGCGGTAATGAAGGTTGCTGCTGCAAAAAAGCTAGCTAAGATAGCTGAATAAATGAAAAAGCGTAGTCCGTCGGGCTACGCTTTTTTTTGTTGAGATAGATGATTAGAGCTTATCGGAACAAATCCAATAATCATCTCTGTCCAGATAGTATTGCATTCTGCAATGTCCGTCTGAGTCGTGAGCAGTGATTGATTCCGGATGCTCTACATCAAACCAGAAAATCTCACGATTGAACTTTGGCATCTCGATACCATGATGTTTGAGAATTTTGACGGTGGTTATGAAATCATGCCAGTTCCTGTCCAGCGTTCCACGGTCAATTCCTCTTACGAGGTGTGCGGTTTGAGGAAAGATAGCTGCTTCCTTTATCCACTTGCTTACATCGCCTACGGACAAATCCTCATATCGAAGAGATATGCCGTCCTTAAGATACATATCATCTTTGGTAAATCCTCGTGAGTAGAAAATAGTTCCGTTCACAACAATTCCGATGAATGCCGCATTTTTATCTATCGTATTCTGATAGAAAATATTGCCGTTTTTGTCTTTGAAGGCTAACTCTAACGGAGTAGCTCCACAAAAACGGTCGAGATATGCTTTGATGTCATCAAAAGTAGGGTTGGTTGCATCCCAAATTCTAAAAAGTTCATCTCTTTTCATAAATGTTAATTTTTTAGTGATTAATGATTGTAGGAATAATATAGAAAAGTGTGCAAAATGTATCTTTTTTTGCTGATTTTGTCAATGTTGAAAATTAATGAAGATTTTGCTTGCAAGAATTGAAAATGTGAGTCATTATCCGCCTGAATTAGGTTGCGAATCGCAACAATTGCATGCAATTATTTTATCTATACTCATCAAGAGGAGCCAGACTCCGCGGGTTTGATGAGACTTTTCGTTTTAAAAATAACAAATATTTTCAACCTTCTGCGGTCGGGATTCAAAGTTTTTTTGATAGTATTGTCGCAGAATTATAACCATGGGGATTCATAACATGAAGGAATCTTATACGAGCAAAAGACGTGTAAGAAAGAACTTCGGCAGAATTGATGCAGCATCAGAAATGCCGAGTTTGATTGAAGTTCAAACCTCTTCATATCGTAGCTTTATCGAAGGCAAAGACTGTGAATTTGGTTTGGAACAAGTTTTTAAATCTATTTTTCCGATTAGTGATTTTGCCGGAAATGGCGAGTTAGACTTCGTAAAATATGAGCTTGAAGCTCCTAAATATGATGTTGATGAGTGTATCAAACGTGATATGACTTATGCCGCTCCGGTTAAAGCTACTCTTCGTTTGTTGGTATGGGATATTGATGAGGCTACCGGTGCTAAGTCTATCCACGATATCAAAGAACAAGATGTATTTATGGGCGATATTCCGTTGATGACCGATAAAGGTACATTTATCGTAAACGGAACAGAGCGTGTTGTTGTGTCACAAATGCACCGTTCTCCGGGCGTATTCTTTGACAGCGATAAAGGTAAAACCGTTTCAACAGGTAAATGCTTGTTTGCGGCTCGTATAATTCCTTATCGTGGTTCTTGGCTCGATTTTGAATTTGATGCTAAAGATTTGATGTATGCACGTATCGACCGCCGTCGTAAATTGCCGCTTACATCTATTTTGTATTCTATGTATTCAAAAGAAACAGAAGAGAAAATCAAAGAATTAGCTAAAGAAGGCAAAAAAATCGATCGTAACGAAGTTAAAGGTATGAGCAAAGAAGAAATTCTTGAATACTTCTACGAAGTAGAAACTTATACCGCCGATAAAAAATCTTGGACAGTTCCTTTTGTTCCGGAACGTTTCAAGGGTGTTAAACTTGCTTTCGATTTGGTAAATGCCGAAACAGGTGAAGTTGCTGTTGAAGCCGGCAAAAAAATTACTATTCGTAATGCAAGAAAATTAAACGAAGAAGGATTAGCAAACTACAAGGTTTCTGATGAACGCTTAGTCGGTAAGTTTTTGGCAACAGCCTTGGTAAATGCTAAAACCGGTGAAGTTTTGGCTGATGCAGGTGCAGAAATTACCGAAGATTTGCTTGCACAAGTTCGTGAAAACAAAATCAAAGAAATCAAAACTTTGTTTATCGATTATATCAATGTTGGTCCGTATATCCGTAACACATTGGAAATCGACAAGAACCATTGTCGTGAAGAAGCTTTATTGGACGTTTATCGTGTTATGCGTCCGGGCGAACCTGCTACTTATGAAGCAGCTGACCAATTGTTCAAATCTTTGTTCTTTGATGAAGAACGTTATGACTTGTCATCAGTAGGTCGCGTTAAAATTAATGCTGCTTTGAATATTGATTTTGAAGAAGCTCCGGATACATGCCATACATTGCGTAAAGATGATATTTTACGTATTGTAAAACATTTGGTAGATATTCGTGACGGTCACGGTGATGTTGATGATATTGACCACTTAGGAAACCGTCGTGTTCGTTCTGTGGGCGAATTGATGGAAAATCAATATCGTATGGGCTTGCTCCGTATGGAAAGAGCCATTCGCGAAAGAATGAGTGCCGAAGTTTTGAACAATGTTAAACCGCAAGATTTGGTAAATGCTAAACCGATTGCTTCGGTTATCAGAGAATTTTTCGGTTCTTCTCAGTTGTCACAATTTATGGACCAAAACAACCCGTTGTCAGAAATTACACACAAACGTCGTTTGTCTGCGTTAGGCCCGGGCGGTTTGAGCCGTGATCGTGCAGGCTTTGAAGTTCGTGACGTACACCCAACTCACTATGGTCGTATTTGTCCGATTGAAAGCCCTGAAGGTCCAAACATCGGTTTGATTAACTCTTTATCTACT
>JAFYRQ010000006.1 GCA_017546885.1 Alphaproteobacteria bacterium | reverse complement strand
CCATTTGCATCAGCTTCTTGTGTCGTAAAATTATAATCAGTAGATGTGCTTTCACTGTATGATATGACACTGTCATCTAATGTAGGTTCTAAAGTTATAGCAACTGCAGATGTCGATAAAAATGTTCCGGCTAAAAGGATGCTTAATGGAGATATTTTCATAATGATAATTCCTTCTTTGATTTCAAATATAGCTTGAGCTTATACTATTTATATTTGCAATACAATAACAAAACTCCTTATAAGCATAGAAAAATGGTGCTGATATAATTCAGCACCATTGAAAAGTGTTATCAATTTATATTAAAAATTATATTTAACGACTAGCATTCCGCTTTGAGCATTATATTTGTTTCTGAATGCTCCGTTATATTCTAACGATAAATCCCAATCATTAAACGATGCGCTTACACCAACTCCGGCTTCTACACCAAAACGGGATAAACTCTTACGCTCAACCTGATATTTTCCGCCTCCGAAAACGCTCACTTCCGCAGCTCCGTCATCTGCTACCAAATCATAAGTTGCTGCCAAACGAATCGTCGGTTTAATCGTATAATCAGAGGTTTTATACATATCTTTTGAAAATTTAACACCGGCAACCGCAGTTAAAATATCATCATCTTTTTGACTGACATATTGAGCTCCGTCAAAATAAGAATCCGCATTTACATTGATATAACGCAATCCGGCTTCCGGTGTGAATCCGTTATGATATTCATAACCGGTCATAACTTGAGCATAATAAGATTTTACATCAAATTTTCCGCCTAAATGAATTCCCATCGGAGATTTGCTTTCTTTATATTTTCCCAAGCCATAACCTAACATTGAATTTACATACCAAACCGAAGGTTGATATTTTCCGTAAATAAAGAAGTTGTGAGAATTTACATCAATATCTCGTCCAAACGAATCGCCATTTGTGTTCATATAGCCGTAGCCGATACCTAAAACCGCATTTTGAGTTAAATCCATATCATAACCGACTGCCATACCGTTGATATTAGCTCTAAATCCGTCATTTTGCGAAGTACGTTCCTGTTTTGCGTGTGCAGTAACACCTTTTATCCACAAACGTGATTCCGGACTCATTTTGTTGTTCATACGGTTTGTTGATATGTTAGCAAGAATATCGGCTGTTTCTCTTGCTATACTCGAAACAATTTGCGAATTTGTCGGAGCGGTTTTTCTGATTTCTCTAAAGGCTTTTGAACTGCTTCCCGATTGTATCTCGTTTTTTAAGGCTATTGCCAGTTCTTGACCTTTGCCGTTTCCGTTTTCTGCAGCATCAATGATACTCAACAAAATATCAGCTTCTTTTTTAGAGGCACCCAAATCTTTGGAAAGTTGTTCCGCAGTCTTGGTTTTGATGGTAATTGTTCCGTCGTTTTCAGTAACGGCATATAAATTATCCGTTAAATCCCAAGTAAAATCACTGGTAGTAGTAGTTGCAGAGACAATGTCATATACACCTTCTTGGTCTATATTAACCTTAATCTTTGCACCATTTACATCAAGTTCATCGGCAATGATTTTACCATATTTATCTTTTCCGCTTACTTCAACATTAATAACAGCATCGCTTGTTGCAGACAATAATTGTGTCTTTAATGTTGACACATCATCAATATTGATTTCATCAAAACCACCTATTTCACCGGTTGAAGTTGCATTAATATCCGATAAATTCAAAACAGATTTGCCTTCAACATTTTGAGCCGACATACCACCGGTATTAATTTTTCCGCCTCCGGATAAATTTAAGGTTGCATTGCCCAAAACTGTTCCTATTTCATATCTTGAACCGACATAAACATTATCCGTAATATTAATTTCGCCGTCAGTAATCATATTGATTGTTGTATTGTTTGCTGTAGCTCCGTCTCTTCCCGGACCCGCAATAACACTTCCGGCGGTAGTATTGCCTAAAACATTAATCGTAATATCGTTACCGGAGTTATATGCTCCCAACGCCCTGATTTCTTCGCCAACGGTAGAATCTTTAACATTAAGAATAATATCATTGGTATTAAATAATGTTTTGTTCCACTCAGTATCGCCGGCGAACATATTTATACTCGAACCGCGAACATCTGCTCCGATATTAGAATTTTCAACATTTACAGTAATAGTACCGCCTAATCCGGCTTGTTCGGTTCCGGCTCCGGCAAACATTTGACCGATAACGGTATTTCCGATATTTGAATTTTTAACATCTACATTAATATCGCCGGTAACGTAAGAACGGGAAATAGTTCCTACGGCAATATCATCTTGCGAACTGCCACTGTTTCCGATAACCGCACCGGAAGTGGTAACATTATCCAAACTCAAATTAATATTACCGTTAACATTGGTGCTTTGTCCGTTTCCGTAAATTGTATTAAAGTTAGAATTGCTGATGGCGGTATTAACATCTCCATTTGCATTATTTATATAACCGCCGGATAAGATTTTGGCATCGGCTAAATCATAACCATCTAAAACAACGTTTCTTCCGTTATCATCAACTTTATATTCACCTAAATAAATACTGCCCGTAACATTTGCGGAAGTATTGTCTAATGTATTATTGTTTAAAAATATTGCACCGCTTCCGCTACCGAGTTTTACGGAATTATCTCCGGCAAAAACAACTCTGCCGGTTGATGTGGATGCAATATTTACGGTTTGGTCCGGTGACCAGTTTGTTAATGTGAGCTGACTGTATCTGTTCCAACCGATACCTCCGACAACATTAGTTGAAAATGTTCCGTTAAATCCGGATATATCTCCATCCCAAATCACTTGAACATCATCTGCGGTTGCAACAGGATAAGCCACAATATTAACCGCTCCATCTCCCGACAATGTTCCGTTCATTGTTTGGTCGGCAGTGATTGTTAATGTATCACCGCTACTAACCACACAATTATCATTTTCTCCGCAAGTTACTGCCGCCGCATTAGCCGGATTAGCCCAAGCCATAAAAATTGCCGCATTAAAAATTGCACATTTGATTAAAACACTCTTATATCTTCGAGAAAGAATTTTTATTGCCGTATTAGAATACTTCATCAGAACCTCTCTATTGAAAATTGTTGACCTTGTTTTCGTAGTCGTAGTTCGTTTTAGTCTTTTTACGTTCAATAGATATTGTATCTGCTTATTAAAAATTCTACATTTTGAATAAAAAAATCATAAAACCTCCGCAATGGGAGGTTTTCGTTTGAAATGGCGGACAGAAAGGAAAATTGAGAGATGACCTCTTGAACTAATTGAAAAAATGTGATTTTTCTTCGATTCTCGAGCTGTTTTTTATGACCTCGTCTATACGTCAGACCTAACAATAAAAACCTCTGCAATTCAATATTCAAGCGGCCTTCGAAAGAATTGATGTTTATATCTTAACAATGAAGCTTTTATTATGCAAGAGCACTCAAAAACATAAATGTCATTTTTTGATAATATATTCAAAAACATCCGTATGCTGATTATTTAATATAGCAACAATTTTATTTTCGCCAACAAAATGTATATGTTTATATTTTGCAGGAAGTATACGCTTATTGTCTTTCGTTATTAAACCAGACAATGGTTTATCTTTTGATTTTGCGATATCTATTCGTAAAAAGGGGCTATTTGTTATTCCAATGTCATAATATCGAGACTTAATTATAATGTTGCCATCAAAATCTTTTAATCCGGCTTTTCCATTTTGTTTATATATACATAGTTTTTGTTTAGGATAAAAATCAGCAGGATATTCACATGGAATCAGAACATTTCCCTTAGAATCAAGTAAGCCACTACAGTATTTCCCATTAATATATTGCGAAACTGTCATATATTTACCATTATCAATATAGTAACACGAGCAATCTTGAGGCGGAAAAACTTCTTTGCCGTTAATATCAATTATTTTGTAAATTTTCTTTTTTTGTTTTTTATCAAAAATCTTTACTTTAAGAGTACCATTGTCTTCAAAGTCTAAATCATAAAATTGTGGTTCAAATAAAACTTTTTTGCTTTTCAAGTCATATACACCATAAAGAACGTCATCACCATCTTCTATTTCTTCTATATATTTATAAAACGACATAAGGTTACCATGACGATCATAGCTCTCATTATCAAACATTGGTTCAGCAAGCCATTGACCATTTAGATCCATTACTCCCCATTTTCCATTTTTCCAACCACCAACATGCACTTGATATACATCATTGCGACCATCAAAATATTCCCAGAGCAATCGTATTTCATCATATTTACAAGGAATAACCTCGTGCCCATCTTTATCAATTACGCCCCATAATTCCTCATCAGTCCAATATCCACCTTTACGACAATCATTGTCCCATTTTTTATCTTTAGTCCATTTTCCTTTACAAACAATAGCTTGTCCATTACTAAAATCTGTTGCATATATATATTGCGGAGAAATAACTTCTTCTCCTTTCTCATTTATGTATCCCCAACATCCTGCGATTTCTTGATAATCTGAGTGATATGCAAGATTTAACATCTCTATATGTAAAGTTGATACTCTT
>JAFYRQ010000037.1 GCA_017546885.1 Alphaproteobacteria bacterium | reverse complement strand
CTTGTCTCCTGTTAAAGTCGCGGTTATTCCATTAAAACGCAACAATGAACAAATTGTCGGATTAGCAAGACAAATCAAAGATGATTTATTGAAAACCGGCATCGGTCGCATTATGTTAGAAGACAGCGGAAATGTTGGAAAAGCATATCGTCGTCATGATGAAATCGGAACTCCGTTATGTCTTACAGTTGATTTTGAAACAATCGAACAACAGCCGGAATCAGTAACGGTAAGAGATAGAGATACAATGGAACAACATCGTGTTAATATCGCTGATTTACCAAACTATTTAAGAGAATATTTCTTATAAAATAAAAACTCGGGAGCGAAAAACTCCCGAGTTTTTTGTTAGATTAAAATTGATAACGCAAACCTAAATAAAATTCATTTGCTGATATATCAAATTCGTCTTTTTCTGATCCCCAATCATTGTCAAAAGTTTGTTTTTCAGATAAATTTCCAAAATCAATGTATCTGTATCCGGCATCAACTACAAAGTTATCATTGATTGAGTATGAAATACCTGCTCCGACTTGCCAAGAAAAAACAGTATCTTTTATATCTCCATAAAATTCTGACCAATATTGGTCTTGAGCTTTAATTTGTGCACAACCTACACCACCTCCGATATAAGGAGTGAAATTTGTTCCTGTATTAATGTCATAATATGCATTAAACATAAAAGATTGAGTCTCAATTTTTGTTTTATATGTATCCCCTATAAAATCACTAAAAGAACTTTCTATGTCAGCTTTTTTATTGTACTCCAGTTCAGTTCTTATGCTACTATGGTAGAGTTGAATAGATGAGCCTAATGCAATAGAGCCCCCCCAACTTTTATCGCTTATGTCATAAGTTTCGTTATATTTTGATTCTCCGTTGTCCCAAGTATTATACCAAGTCAAATCGGTGTCAAAATCGGTATAAGTAGCTTTTACTGAAACATAGGGGGTAAAATCAAGAGCATTTGCGTTAAATGCAAACAATGATGTGGCAATACCTGCCATTAATATAGTCTTTTTCATTTGTTAACTTCCTTCTTTTATTACATAAAATTAAATCGCCTTGATTAGAGGCGACTGGAAGTTAGAACCTATTGAACAAATAGTGCGGTATATTGACCGCAAGGCTTATTTTACCGCCTTCCAGTCATATTTAAAATAACCAGTAGGCGTGTAAAATTTAACGTCATATACACTAAAGACGTGTTCAGGAGGGTTCTAAACCTCACATCGGTAATCAGCCAATGCACATTTAGGGTATGCTAAAAATAAAATAAAGTCAAATATAAAAAACTCGGGAGCGAAAAACTCCCGAGTTTTTTGATTATCTTCCGAATACGGCGTTTCGCAAACGTTCCAAAGTTTTTGCAGCATGCGGACGGGCTTTTGCAGCACCTTCTTCTAACATTGCTTCAACTTCTTCAAAATGTTCCATATAATATTGATACTTTTCTCTAGACTCTTTTACCAAATCAATTATGCCATCAAGTAACATATTTTTGATATGTCCATAACCTAATTTTCCGTTTTCTAAACCATAGGCCATTTCGGCGACCTTATCTGCGGAAGCAACTGATTTATAAACCTGATAAACCAAAATTTCTTCAGGATTTTTAGGTTCTTCCATCGGGCGAGAGTCTGTCTTAATGGAGAATACGGCTTTTTTTATCTCTTTGTCATCGGCAAAAATAGGAATAACATTGCCGTAGCTTTTACTCATTTTTCGTCCGTCGATTCCGGGAACAACAGCAACATTTTGGTCGAGATAATATTCCGGCAAATGTAAAAGCTTTTGATTGTAGTGAGCATTGATAATGCCGGCAATATCGCGAGCGATTTCAACGTGTTGAACTTGGTCTTTTCCAACCGGAACAATATCGGTATCAAAAGTTAAAATATCTGCAGCCATCAGAGTAGGGTATGTATAAAGCCCCATATTGATACCATCATCATCGGGTTTTCCGGCTTCACGATTTTTATCTAAACATGCTTTATATGCATGTGCCTTATTCATAAAACCTTTCGGAGTATAGGCATATAAAATTGTCGTAATTTCCGGAATTTGATAAATATCGGATTGACGATAAAAAATTGTTCTGTTCGGGTCTAATCCGAATGCTAAATAAACACAGGCAATTTCTTTGAGTTTTTGGTTTAGAACCTGCGGGTCTTTTTCTGCATTAATTGCGTGATAATCGGCAATAAACATATAATGCTTTCCTCCGGCATCCAAAACCTGATGTCCGAGTTGTAAAGCAGGGCGAATTGCACCCAAAAAATTACCGATATGCGGAGTGCCGGTTGGCTTAACTCCGGTCAAAACAATTTTATTTTCAAACATTTTAGTGCCTTTTTATCATTTTTTGATTGTAATTATTTATAAAATTGTTACTCTATCTGAGTTTATAAATCAATTAAAAAAATTAAGGACGCTAAAAAATGTTGGATATTAAATATATTGTAGAAAATCCTGAAATCGTAAAAGAAGGATTTGCCAAAAAGGGCTGCACTATAAATGTAGATGAATTAATCAATCTTTATCTTGAGGTTAATAAGCTTAAAACATCGTCACAAGCTTTGGCCGAAGAAAAAAATCGTTTGAGTAACTCCATAAAGTCTGCTTCATCGGAAGAGCGTCCGTCCATTATTGCAAAAAGTAAGGCTATCGGAGAGGAATTTAAAGTAGAACAAGAAAAATTGGCTGCAGAACAGGCTAAATTAGATGAAATTATGTGGAGAGTTCCGAACTTGCCAAGTCCTGAAACTCCGGTCGGTGTTGATGACAGCCAAAATGTGGTATGTCGCAAAGTCGGCGAAATTCCGAGTTTTGATTTTGAACCGAAAGACCATGTTGAAATTATGGATATGAACGGTTGGGGCGAGTTGGAACGTATTGCAAAAGTTTGCGGTTCTCGTACTTATGCAATTTGTGATGAATTGGCTCGTTTAGAATTGGCGATTCACCTCTTGGTTATGGATAAACTTGCCGGTTATGGTTTTAAGGTAATTACAGTACCTTCTATTTCAAAAGAAAAACCTCTTTACGGACAAGGGTATTTACCTTTCGCAAAAGATGAAATTTATTATATGCCGGAAGATGATGTTTATTTGTCAGGAACTGCAGAGTTGATTTTGAACTCTTTGCGTGCAGATGAAATTTTGACTGAGAACGAGTTGCCGATTTTATATGCCGGTTTTTCTCCTTGTTTTCGTCGTGAAGCCGGAGCTGCCGGAAAAGATACTCGCGGTTTGACACGTGTTCACCAATTTATGAAAACAGAACAATTTGTTATTTGTAAAAATGATGTTGAAGAAAGCGAAAAATGGCATAAAAAATTGTTGCAAATTTCAGAAGAAGTTTTGCAAGATTTAGAATTGCCGTATCAGGTATTAGAAGTTTGTACCGGCGATATGGGAGCTCCAAAATATCGTCAATATGACTTGGAAGCTTGGGTTCCGAGCCAAAATTGTTACAGAGAAACTCACAGTTGTTCAAATATTACCGAATGGCAAGCACGTCGCACCAATTTGCGTTATCGTGATAATGCCGAAGGTAAAGTAAGATTTGTTCATACCTTGAATAATACCGGTATTGCAACTCCGAGAGCTTTGGTTCCTTTCTTGGAAAATCACCAACAAGCCGACGGTTCGGTTCGTATTCCGGAAAAATTGCAACCGTATATGATGGGCAAAAAGTTCATTGGCGGCAAAAAATAAATTTTCAATCCCCGAGCAATCGGGGATTTTTTGTTGTAACAAACAGTAACAAAAGGTTTTTGCTTTAAGCTGTTTTTATGATTGTAAAAAAAATAAAAAAAAATATTATCACAGCGAATTATGTAATTTTTTTTGGAGTACGCGATGGAAAAAAATATTAAAAATTCAGAAGAAACTTCAGTTGAAATCGTAAATTCTGCCGAAGCTTTGGAAGAATTGATTGCGAAAGTGAAAAGAGCACAAAAAGAATATGCTACTTTTTCACAAGAACAAGTTAATGCTATTTTTAAGGCTGCTGCTGCCGCAGCCGATAAGGCCAGAATCCCTTTGGCTCGTATGGCGGTTGAAGATACCGGAATGGGTGTTATGGAAGATAAAATAATCAAGAACCATTTTGCTTCCGAATATATATATAATAAATATAAAAATGCCAAAACTTGCGGTGTTATCAAAAATGATAAAACCAACGGTACCAAAATTGTGGCAGAACCTTTAGGTGTAATTGCCGGAATTATTCCGACAACAAACCCGACCTCAACAGCTATTTTCAAATCATTAATTTCGTTAAAAACTCGTAATGCGATTATTTTTTCTCCGCACCCGAGAGCAAAAAAATCTACAATCGCCGCAGCAAAATTGATTTTAGATGCTGCCGTTGCTGCCGGAGCTCCGAAAAATATTATTGCTTGGATTGACGAACCAAGTCTTGATTTGACCCAGCAACTTATTACTCACCCGCAAGTTGATACTATTTTGGCAACAGGTGGTCCTAGTATGGTTAAGGCTGCTTATTCAAGCGGAAAACCTGCTTTAGGTGTGGGAGCCGGTAATACTCCTGCTGTTATTGATGAAACTGCTGATATTCAAATGGCCGTATCATATATTTTGATGTCAAAAACTTTTGATAACGGTATGATTTGTGCTTCCGAACAATCTATTATCGCTGTTGATGATGTTTATGATGCGGTAAAGAAAGAGCTTGTATATCGTGGTGCATATCTTTTGAGCAAAAAAGAGTCAGAACAATTAGGCAAGATTATTTTGAATGAAAATATGACCGTAAATGCCGCTATTGTAGGACAAAGTGCCGCAACTATTGCTAAATTGGCCGGATTTGAAGTTCCTGCTCATACCAAAGTTTTAGTTAGTGAAGAAACTTCAACAGCTCGTGAAAATCCGTTTGCTCACGAAAAATTGTCTCCGATTTTGGCTTTGTATAAGGCTTCTGATTTTTATAAAGCAACAGATATGGCCTTGGAATTGGTAAATTTAGGTGGTATCGGGCATACTTCTGTTCTTTATACCGATAATCGTTCACAAGACAGAATCAACTATTTTGCAACAAAACTTCCTACCGGTCGTTTGCTGATAAACTCTCCTTCTTCTCAAGGCGGTATCGGCGATTTGTTTAACTTCAAATTAGAGCCGTCATTGACATTGGGTTGCGGTTCTTGGGGCGGAAATGCCGTTAGTGAAAACGTTGGAGTTAAACATTTGTTGAATTATAAAACTGTTGCCGAAAGGAGAGAAAATATGTTGTGGTTTAGAGTTCCGCCCAAAATCTATTTCAAGAGAGGTGCGGTTGATTGTGCTTTACGCGAATTGGAAGGAAAAAAACGTGCCTTTATCGTAACTGACAGATATTTATTTGATTCCGGTACGGTAAACAGTGTCACCAATGTATTAGAAGAAATGGATGTTGATTATCAAATCTTTTTTGATGTAAAACCGGATCCGACTTTGTCAACCATTGATGAAGCTTTGGCTATGATTCGCCCGTATCAACCGGATGTGATTATTGCATTGGGCGGTGGTTCTCCGATGGATGCTGCTAAAATTATTTGGTTAATGTATGAACATCCTGAAGTTAATTTTGAAGATATATCTATGCGTTTTATGGATATTCGCAAACGTATTTGTTCTATTCCGGAATTAGGTAAAAAAGCACAAATGGTTGCAATTCCTACAACATCGGGAACCGGTTCTGAAGTTACTCCTTTTGCAGTTATTACCGATGATAAAACTCATGTAAAATATGCTATTGCCGATTATGCTTTGACACCTAATATGGCAATTATTGATGCTAACTTTGTTGATAGTATGCCTAAAGGTTTAACGGCTGCTTCCGGTTTTGATGCTTTGGTTCATGCAGTTGAAGCTTATGTTTCTACAATGGCAACTAACTTCACAAACTCTACGGCATTAGAAGCTATTAAACAAATTTTCCGCTATTTGCCTCGCTCATACCAAAATGGAGCGAACGATCCGATTGCTCGTGAAAAAGTTCATCATGCCGCAACTATTGCAGGTATGGCATTTGCAAACTCTTTCTTGGGCTTGTGTCACTCTATGGCTCACAAGCTTGGCGGAGCGTTCAATATTCCTCACGGAATTGCAAATGCGTTATTGTTTAATCAGGTAATTCGTTATAATGCGACAGATTGTCCTCGTAAACAAGCAATCTTCCCGCAATATAAGTTCCCGAGTGCCAAACTTCGTTACGGACAAATTGCAAACAATTTGCAATTAGAAGGTGCAAATGATGACGAGAAGTTAGACAATTTGCTCAAAGCAATCAACAAGCTTAAAGATGATATTGAAATTCCTCACTCAATTAAAGATTGGGGTGTTAAAGAAGAAGACTTCTATGCTAAGCTTGATGAAATTGTTGAGAGAGCATTTGACGACCAGTGTACTGGTGCAAATCCGGTATATCCTTTGATGGAAGATATTCGTCAAATTTATATTGATGCTTATAACGGTGTCGATTATACCGGCAACAATAAATAATTTATAAGTATAAAGGGAGGCGAATTTGCCTCCCTTGTTTTGAGGGGAATATTAAAAATTATTTAGCTTCAGGTTTCGGTTCTCCTAATGGTTTTTCAGGGCGTTTTCCGTCAAATGGACGAGGACCTTTACCTTTGTGGTGTTTACCTTTTTTGAAGTTT
>JAFYRQ010000036.1 GCA_017546885.1 Alphaproteobacteria bacterium | reverse complement strand
TTTTTTTCAAACCCCGTATATATTGATATAAAGAAACAAATGCCGACAAAGTTGCAGCCGAAGCTATTCCCACATGCCCGAAAGGTTTCATCAAAAGCAAGGCAAATACCAAATTTGCAATTAAGACCACCGCGCTGTATTTAACCGGTGTTTTCGTATCACAACGGGCAAAAAAGTTAGGGGTTAATGCTTTTACCATAACATACACCGGAAGACTTATCGCATAAACAACAACGGCCTTTGCGGTCATTTCCGTTTCAAAAACTCCGAATTTACCATGTTGAAATAAGACATTAACTATCGGCTTTGCCAAAACAATCAACGCAACGGCTGCAGGCATTGAAAGTATCGCACCATACTCTATTGCTTTGTCTTGAGTTTGTTTTGCTTCTTCAACTTCTTCCGCTTTTAGTTGTTTTGATAATATCGGCAAAAGAGCAACACCTATAGCTGCTCCGACAACACCTAACGGTAACTGTTGTAAACGATTCGCATAATATAACCAAGAGATTGCCCCCGTTCCGACCAACGAAACCAAAATTGTATCAACCATCATGTTTATTTGATAAATTCCGGCACCGAAAACTCCCGGAGCGATTCGCTTAAACAAAGTTTTTATTTCTTCGGTTTTAACCAATGAAAGCACATCAGATTGAGGTTTAATAAATACATCTTGTCTTTTCAAAAAGAAATGCAACCACAAAATCTCCAAAACACCTGCGGTAGGAACCGCTATTGCAATACGATAGGCCGGAGTTGCAATAAACGGCATTAAAACAAAAACAGATACTATCATCGTCAAATTTAGGATTACCGGAGCCGAAGCCGGTGCAGCAAATTTTCCTAAAGAATTAAGAACCCCTGACTGAAAAGAAACTATAGAAACCAACAACAAAAACGGAAAAGTGATTCTTGACAAAAAAACTGCCAGTTCTATTTTTCCTGCATCATCAACAAACCCCGGAGCCAAAATCATAACCACTGCAGGCATAAATATTTCCATAAGCAACACAAAAAGCCCGACAAATAATGCCAAGACAGAAATAGCCTGTGCCGCAAACTTAATCGCCTGTTTTTTTCCGTCTCCTACCAACTTTTGCGAAAATATAGGAACAAATGCCGACGTAAAAGCCCCCTCGGCAAACAAACTTCTAAAAAGATTCGGAAGCTTCAATGCAACAAAAAAAGCATCGGAAACAATACCTGCTCCCAAATAATTTGCCAATACGACATCTCGTAAAAAGCCCGTAATTCTGCTTATTAGCGTCCAACCGCCAAAAGTTGCAATAGATTTTAATAAAGACATACTACTCTCTAGACAAATTGTAAAAACAAGTGCATTATAAAGTAGAAAAATAAATAAATCCAACCGATTTTTATATTTATGTAATTTTTTTATTGACAAAACTTTTAAATATTGAGATAATAGACAAAAAAAGAAGAGTGGGAATTATTAAGGAGAACCCAAAATGATATTAAACAGAAATAATGCTACACAGATTTTTAGTAAAGGTGGTGCTCATGACTTTATGGCTGAAGGGGGCACTAAAATAACCTCTTCCGGTTCTATGGATGTAGCAAATCCTGAACTTTCTTTCGTTGCAAACAAAACCATAAACAACGGAGGGACTATGTTATCTTCTGCTCAAACATACGAAGCTCCAAGATTACAAATGTTGATGTTGGATAACGAAAGAATATCCGGCGACATGGGAATTGTTGACCCGGTAAAAGCTATGGAAATGGTAGAAAAAGCAGATAAAGAAGTTGCTGCAAGAAACGCAATGGTACACGCTGCACAAAAAACTTATTAATTGTTCTCCTTACAGAGATAAAGCTCCGAAATCTCGGAGCTTTTCTTTTTGTTTATTTATTAATCCAACCTTTCGCCGCTCGCGACCATAATTGCGCATTATCTCCTTTGGGATAAACCACAACACCTCCGACGGTAGGACTTTTACATCCGCTTGTAGCAGGAAAAGAAAACGGCTCATTTGTCAATTTGCATTTTGCCATGTCTGCAAAAATACGAGCTTCCATATATTTTCCGTTATAACCGAATTCATCCGACCATTTAACTTTAACCTTCTCATTTTGTATATCGGCAAAAATATCTTTATGTTGCGGTAAAACTTCTGCCTGACCTTTTAATAAATCTTCAAAATCTTTTCTTATTATCGGATTATTCCAACCGCCACCGAACACCAAAAAATAATCAGGAGTTTTTACCGGAGAATATTTTAATCCGTAAACCATTATATAAGCACTGAAAAATTCCGCAGTTCGAACTTTATCCTCAAACACAATATTTGTTTCCGCAAAATTATACCATGCCGGATCCGATGATTTAGGAGGCATTCTCAACAAGAAATTATCGCCATCTTGTGTCAAAACCGATTCTTCGAAAAGTTTTTCCAATAAATTATAATCGACTTTTCCTTTTGAACCGTATTTTCCGTCATAATCGCAATTTTCATTTTTTTCATTTCTGACTAACTCATCAACAAAATGATTAAAAGGTCCGACATCCCAACCGACAACTTTGTCCTCATAAATTATTGCAATATTTCCCGTGTTTCCGCCATTACAAAAAACCACCGGAAAAACACTTTTTTGTTGCAAATCCATTGCTAAATGCTGATTATGAACCGGTGCTAAAGGAGCCCCCTCACCGCCGTTCATAATATCATCTGAACGAAAATCAAAAACTACGGGAATTTCGGTTAAATCGCTCAACATTTGCCCGCTACCGATTTGTAAAGTATTTACGTCAATTTCATTTTTCGCAACAGAGGGCGGTAAGTGATAACAAGTTTGTCCGTGAAAACCGATTGCATCAATATCTTTCTTATTAATATGATATTGCTCTGACATTTCGTTTATTGCTTCCGCGATCAAGCTTATGTATTGATTATGAATGTCTGTAAAAAAATCCTTTTCGTCGGTATATATTTGCTCAATATCGCCACCATTATCAGACAGTTTATTTTTTAATAGCCGAAAACCGTTTGCAATATTTTGCGGTATATCTTTCGTATATCCGCAAACATCTTCTATCAAATTATTCTCAAACTTTGTTAATACCACATCAACCGCATCAAGCGAGTTTCCGGTCATTATACCTACGCACAAATAACTGTTTTTCATCTGCATATTCCCCTCTTTTTTACGAAGTTTAATTTGTTTTTTTTATATTGACAATACAATATTTTACCCGTATAAATTCCTCGAAACCGAGGACTCTGTTTATCAGAGCTTTAAATAACTATAATAAACCGGAGAAATAAAATGAAACGCACATATCAACCTTCTAAACTCGTTAGAGCTCGTCGTCACGGCTTCCGTGCACGTATGGCTACACAAGGCGGACGTAAAGTTTTGGCTGCTCGTAGAGCAAGAGGTCGCGCAAAACTTTCTGCTTAAGGCTGTGGCAAATGCCCTCTTTTTCGGTATTAAAAAAACGTCGTGATTTTGTAAGACTTACAAAATCGGGCGAGTCTGTACCAACTCATACTCTCGTTCTTCAAGCGGCTCCAAGCAAATTGGATTCGCCTACGGGAGAAGCAAGAATAGGTTACACAACAACCAAAAAGTTAGGGAAAGCACACATAAGAAATCGCTGTCGTCGCAGACTTCGTGCTGCGGCGGCATTGTATTTTGCGCAAAACGCATTACCTGATTTTGATTATGTACTTATTGCCAGATACTCAACCGCAGATGCTGATTTTCAAAAAATATGCCAAGACCTTTGTTATGCAATTAACAAAATTAACCGGAAATTTATCCCCGAGGAACAAAAAAATGATGCGGAAAATAGTTCAACTGCCGTTCATTCTGTTGGTTAAATTTTATCAAAAAGCAATATCTCCGCTCATGCCTAATGTATGCAGATATCAGCCCAGTTGCTCACAATATATGATTGAAGCTATTGGAACTCACGGAGTTATAAAAGGAATATATTTGGGAACCAAACGAATTTTGCGTTGTCACCCCTGGGGAGGAAAAGGTTATGATCCCGTTCCGCCGAAAGAAGATAAGCACAAAACATCTTTATAGCTTGCAATAAGAACAAATACTGCTATATTCTAAATCAATTCAATATACTTACAGGAAAAAATCTAAAAATGAAAGACGAATTAAAAAGTTTTTACGCCGCTGTTTTGTTGTCATTAGGCGTTGTTTTTTTAAGTAACTTTTTGTTTTCCGATAAAAAGGAAAACATTGAAGAACCGCAACCGGTTGTTGAAACAGCTGTTGCAGAAACTCCGAAAACATTAACGGAAAATAACGAAGCTCTTCCGCAAGAAAATTTGCCGACAGAAGAAATCTTGATTTCATCTCAACGTGTAGATATTGATAATAGCTCTCTCAAAGGCTCTATTCGTGCAAACGGCGGACGCATCGATAATTTGTGGCTTAAAAAATATAAGCAAACACTTGATGTTGACAGTGCGGATGTAGAACTTTTTGCTCCGACTAAATCTGCAAATCCTTATTATGCCGAATTTGGCTGGTTAGCATCCGATAAAAACTTAAAACTTCCTAATTCTGATACATTATGGACCATAAAAGGAGATAAATTAACTCCGGAAACTCCTGTTGTTTTGGAATGGGATAATGGAGAAGGATTACGTTTTATAACTAAATTCTCCGTTGATGACGACTATATGTTTAACATTGACCAATATGTTGAAAACAATACGGATAAAAGCGTTACTTTATATCCTTACGGATTAATCGCTCGCAACCAAGAAAAACCCATGGGAGCAAGTGTTGTTCATGAGGGTCCTATCGGTGTTTTTGACGAAGAACTCGAAGAAGTTAAATATTCCGATTTAAAGAAAGAAAACAAAGAATTTGAATCAAACGGCGGATGGTTTGGTTTTTCTGACCGCTACTGGTTCTCTTCAATCATAATAAACTCAAAACAAAAAATTAAAGCTAAATTCAGCAGAAATGATACATTTTATCAAACAGACTACGTAGGAGCTCCTGTTACCATATCAGCCGGCACAGTCGGTTCCGCTCAAGAAATGTTATATGCCGGAGCAAAAGAAATAAAATTGCTCGACAAATACACCGATGAATTACATATCAATAAGTTTGATTTAGCTGTGGATTTCGGTTGGTACTACTTTTTAACCAAACCGTTTTTCTACATCTTGGATTTTCTGTATAACTTAATCGGAAACATGGGATGGGCCATTCTTTTATTTGCAACATTGCTTCGTCTTGCTATGTTCCCTATCGCAAACAAGTCATTTGAAAACATGGCTAAAATGAAAAAATTGCAACCAAAGTTAAAGGAATTGCAGGATAAATTCGCAGAAGATAAAATGAAACTGCAACAAGAGACCGTTTTGTTATATCAAAAAGAAAAAGTTAATCCGGCTTCGGGATGTTTGCCAATGTTTATTCAAATTCCGGTATTTTTC
This sequence comes from Alphaproteobacteria bacterium, assembly GCA_017546885.1. Taxonomy (GTDB): domain Bacteria; phylum Pseudomonadota; class Alphaproteobacteria; order RF32; family CAG-239; genus JAFUYI01. Next base: position 6,287 of record JAFYRQ010000036.1, on the reverse strand, counting down.
TCTTTGTATAAAGTATTAAATATTGCAATAGAAATTCGCCATGCTCCGTTTATCGGCTGGATTAAAGACTTATCAGCTCCTGATCCGATGGTTATTTCAGCATGGTCACATTTACCGATTCCGGGATTTTTGGATATTGGTGTTTGGCCGATTGTTATGGGCTTGACAATGTTCATTCAACAAAAAATGAATCCGGCTCCAACCAACAAAGATCAAGCAAGAGCATTTGCCCTTATGCCATTAATATTTACATTTATGATGGGACATTTTGCTGCCGGTTTGGTAATTTATTGGTCTTTCAGCAACTTGTTGGCTATAATTCAACAACGTGCTATCTTAATCAAAAACAAGGCTTAAGATGATAAAAGAAGATTCAAAATATACCGGAGAAGAATTGGCAACAGGTAAAAACCTGTTTGCCTCTTCTTGCCAGTTTATGTTAGGAGTCGCAAATTTAGAACAGTTGCCTCCTGATAATATTCTTGATGAAATAGCTTTTGCCGGACGTTCCAACGTCGGTAAATCCAGCCTTATTAATGCCCTTACCGGCAGAAAAACTTTAGCTAAAACATCAGGAACACCGGGAAGAACGCAACAACTGAATTACTTTAATTTAGCTGATAAATTATATATGGTAGATATGCCCGGATACGGATTCGCTCAAGCTCCGGAATCATTAGTAAAGAAATGGCAAAAAATGATTTTTGCTTATCTGCAAGGACGAGTAAACCTCAAACGAGTATTTTTGCTTATCGATTCTCGTCATGGCATAAAAAAAGTTGACAAAGAAATTATGGAGATGCTGGATAAAGCAGCCGTTAATTATCAGATAGTTTTAACAAAAGCCGATAAAATTTCATCTGTTGCTTTGACAAAGATAATCAACGAAACCCAAAAAATGCTAAAAGAACATCCGGCCGCACATATCGAAATAATTCCGACCAGTTCTGAAAAGAATAAAGGAATAGACGAGCTGAGAGCAGAAATAGCTAGACTGGCTCAAATATAAAAAATATTTGTCAGAGTCTCTTTTTTATATTAGTATAATAAACAGAGGTTTAGCAAATGAACGCACCCGACAAGAAAAAAGGTATTGTTGTAATCGATATTAACGGAGTAATTAACAGTTATTCAAATCGTCGATTCTATCTGTCGTTCATATATAAAAGCATAAAATGTTTAGCAAAAGTTCATGGGCGAAAAAAATTGCTCAGAGAACTCCCAAAAATAAAAAAAGCAGGTGGTCCTAACGGACTATTTAAGTTTGCTCGTGAATATTGCGGAGATGATAAAAAATTTGATGAATACTGCAAAAATTTAGTTAAAAGTCTTGATTTTAACTTAATAGCACCAGACCCATCGTTAAAAGAATTTATGAACAGATTGGGAAAACATGGAGATATTGTAATACGAAGTGACGGTCTTTCATCCATTGCGGGAGCAGCATGGCAAAGAGTAATTCACGACATGCCGTCAGATAAAATCAAAGAAAATTTATTGCAAGGAGAAAAATTACCTTCCAAAATGACCGTATTTCTCGGAAGTAAAAAAATTCCGGTAAGCGGAATAGAAGATAATAATATGCAGCTGAAAACAGATATAAAAAGCTGGCAGCCTTTTTTTGATAAACACAAAGCTTGTGTTGAAGAATCAGTCCTTTTAGATGACAGTAAAAACAATATCAAAGTAGCTCAACAACTGGGAATGACAGCCGTACACATCAGCAAACTTGACAGCTTTCTTGAAAAATCATTATTTAATTGCAGTTTATCTGACATTTTAGGAACAAAAATGTCAAAAACGTTGAAACGTTGTCAAATTGCCTATGGTTCTAAAGTCGATGTAAAAACTTTATTCAGAAATCTTCTTGAAAAACAAAGCGGGGCAAAGGAAGAAGATTTACTTATCCAAAAACATAAAAAGGATAAGACAAAATAAAAACGGGGTTTTTCAACCCCGCTTCATTTTTTATTCTATAACTTTCATTACTTCTTCAGTAATATCATCACCGCCGTAAATTGCTACTGTCTTTGTCAATACTAAACTGTATCCTTTATCTTTAGCTTCATTAACGATGGTTTGAGTGATGCTTTCATCAATATTTTGAAGTTTTTGAGCATATTCTTTTGCGAGTTCATCTCTTTTTTGAGCAAATTCTTCACCATATTTCTTCAAAAGAGCTTCTTTCTTATCTTTATTCTTTTCGCCATCAACTTCTTTTTGAGATTCTTCTAACCATTTTGCCAATTCTTGTGATTTTGCAATTTGTTCATTTTTTAACATTTGCACTTGTTCTGAGCTGTTAACAACTCTTTGAATATTAACTACGGCAACTTTAGATTTGTTACATCCGATAAAACAACCGACAGCCACACCAAGCACCAAAGCAAGCACACCTGTCAAAACAACAACTTTTTTATTCATTATTCATCCTTTCTTTTATTAATCATCTGCATATAAAATTAATATCAATAACAATAAAAGTCTATATAAAAGTTTAATAATATCAACAAAAAACCGCCCTTTCGGGCGGTAGTTTATGGCGCGCTCGGCGGGATTCGAACTCACAACCTTCTGATCCGTAGTCAGATGCTCTATCCAATTGAGCTACGAGCGCATATTTTCTCGTTACGACACTCTTAATACATTCTTTTATTTTTTTTTGCAAGCAAAATTTATCAAAATTTAAATTTTTTTTATTATTTTTCCAAATACGTATATTTTGTTACCATAAACATACAGAATTATCTTTACAAAATCAGATAAAAGTGTAAAAAAACATTAGGTTAAAAATTTAAATTTTTATATAAAGGTAGTTGTTAAATGAAAAATATTGCTTTAAATACGCTTGCGGCAATTTGTGTATTAGGTCTTAGCGGTTGTGCTTCCGACGGAAGTTCTTTTCCTTCGCTCTTGGGTTCTGATTCGCAAGAAGGCATTTATGCTAAAAGTTCAAACGTTGTTGACGGTTCTTATACCGGAACTTTTGTAGGACAAAGAGTTACTGCTTTCAGACAAGAATTGAAATTAATTTCTCAAGCTCAAAAATCTAACGAGAGAGAATTGGAAAAAATTAATGCAAATATTTCAAACAATGCAACTCTTTATCAAAAAACCGTTTCTAATGTAGAAACAAAACTTCAATCAGGCACAACTCCGGGCAACCCGAATATGTATGCTATGCTTCAACAAGCTCAAGGTAACGTACAAACAATGTTTGCCAATGCCAATGCTTTGGAAAATCTTTCGGCAAAAACATCCGATACTTTAACATCCGTTACCTATTTGGAAAATGCAATTTCTGCTGCCTTTAGCATTTCCGGTGCCGTAGATGAAGATCACAAGCAATTACGTGAACTTCAAAACGAAGCCATGACTATTGCTCAAAAAGCTGCTGCATTAAACGAAAATGTTACCGGCGCAGCAAACTTCCAACAACAAAGCGCCATCCAATCAAGCCAGGAAATCGACGGATTGCGTGAAAGTGTTAAAACCGGAAGTAATACCGGTGCCGTTGTATCTCGTCCGGTTATGATGCATCGCACAACAAAACCTATTGTTACCTCACCGGTAAAACGCATCAGCAGACCTTTGCCACAAAATAAACAAGTTGTTGCAAATAACTTGCCTTTATTCTCTGTTCGCTTTGCTGACAAAAACGTAGATTATAAAGAAGGTCTTTCTACGGCCGTAAAATCAGCATTAAATCGTAAACCGAATGCTGTTTTTGAAATTGTAGCTGTTTCAAATTCAAAAACAAAAGCTGAAGCACAAGAACATGCTGCTCGTATTTTTAACGAAGTTGTTAGCATGGGCGCTAATGCGGGAAGCATTAATTTGAATGCTAAAATTAATGAAAAATCCCAAGTTGCGGAAGTTCAGCTTTTTGTAAAATAAGAAAAGTAAAAAACCTCAGCAATGCTGAGGTTTTTTATTCAAAAAATATTCCCCCACAGTCTTCTAAGCTGTGGGATTTTTTTAATCTTTTCCCAAATTAGTATTCCTGTTTACATATATAGCCATTATAATACCAAAACTTGCCATAACCGAGAGCATTACCGTACCGCCATAGGAAATGAGCGGCAAAGGTACGCCCACAACAGGCAACAAACCTAAAACCATGGCTATATTTATAAATATATAAAGAAAATAGTTAGTCGTTAAACCGATAATAACCAACTTACCGAAATAACTGGTTGTTCGAAGCGCAAAAGAATAGCTATACATCAAAATCAAGAAGTTTATGAACAAAACCAAAATAGCTCCTATAATCCCAAATTCTTCCGATAACATGGTAAAAATAAAGTCCGTATGCTTTTCCGGTAAAAAATTCAAATGGCTTTGTGTTCCGTGCAAAAACCCCTTACCGAAAACACCACCCGAGCCTAAAGCAATTTTTGATTGCATTATATGGTATCCTGCTCCGAGAGGGTCTCTTTCCGGATTTAAGAAAGTAAGCACTCTTTTTTGCTGGTAATCGTGCAAAAAATGCCATGCAATCGGCAACAGCACTAAGGCACCTGCACCGACAATAACAAATTTCCATAATTGCACACCGACAACAAAAAGGATTACACCCGTAGTAAACAGCAACATGAGAGCTGTTCCCAAGTCAGGCTGCATCATAATCAAAATTGCAGGAACAGATGCCATCATAATCGGCTGAATAATTCCTCTTACCGTTTCTATATTCTGTAAAGTGGTAGAATGAAAATATTTAGCCAAAGCCAAAACCAAAGCAATTTTCATTAATTCTGACGGCTGAAGCTTCATAAAGCCGAGGTTTATCCATCTGGTTGCTCCCATACCCGTATGCCCTGCTATCTCCACAACAATCAATAAAAACAAAGTTGCAAAATAGAAATAGTACGCATACCGCAGAAAAAATTTTATATCACAAAATGTCAAAACAACCATAACACTGACACCTAAAGCAAAACGAACAAAATGCTTTAGCGCCCAAACATCCCAATCTCCGTTTGCGGCAGAATAAAGCATCATTACTCCGATTCCGCCCAACAAAAAAATAAAGAAAAAATATGTAAGATTTAAGTTATATAACTTTTCTTTTAACGTCAGATTCGGATTTCTAAAACCTGATTTATACTTATACATCTATTTTTTCTCCTCATCCAACTTCAGAGCTTCTTGCAAAAGCTTTGAACCTATCGGGGCAGCAACTGCTGAACCGCCTCCTCCGTGTTCGACCAAAACCGCAACGGCATATTTAGGATTTACATGCGGGGCATATCCGACAAACAAAGCATGATTTCGATATTTCCACGGCATATCCTCTTGTTTTACGATTCCGCTCTGTCTTTCTTGCAAAGTAATACGCCTTACTTGTGTTGTTCCGGTTTTTCCGCACATTTTTTTGCCCTTATAATCAAACTGCGACATAAATGCCGTTCCGCCGGTTTTATTAACCACACTGCACATACCTTCTTTTACTAAAGCCATATAGGCCGGATTTATTTTTATGCTTTTATATTTTGAAATTGTTTCTTCACTTACCGGTATCAAACTCGGTTCTACCATTTTTCCGCCGTTAGCGATTCGTGCAGTCATAACCGCTAACTGTAACGGTGTAGTCAAAATATATCCTTGACCGATACCGGCAATTAATGTTTCACCGCCTTGCCATGGTGATTTCAAATTTGCCAATTTCCAAGCTTTATCAGGAATAATGCCGGCTTTTTCATCATCAAGATTTAGAGAGGTTTTTGATCCTAAACCAAATCTGCGCGCCATAGCCGCGATTTTATCAATACCAACTTTTTGAGCTACTTCATAAAAATAAATATCACAAGAATGCTGTAATGCTTCTTCCAAATTAACCGGACCGTGACCTTCTTTTTTCCAACAGTGGAACAAGTGATTGCCTACATCTATTTTACCGTAACAACCAACTTTTGTATCTCTTTTTATAATCCCGGCTTCCAGTGCAGCTAAAGCAACTATCATCTTAAAAGTAGATCCCGGAGAATAACGTCCGCTGATTGTTTTATTTATCAAAGGTTGTTTTTCATCATTTAACAAACTTCCGTAAAGTTCCTGACTGACACCTTGCACAAAATCATTAGGATTATAAGAAGGCATAGATAAAAATGTCAGAATTTCACCGCTGTTAACATCTATCACCACCGCTGAACCGCTTTCTTCTCCGAACAAGTCATAAGCCTTTTTCTGTAATCTGCTGTCTATCGTTAATTTCAGATTTTCACCGGCAATTCCGTCTTCTCGTTCAATTTCTTTCATAACTCGCCCGACGGCATTAACCTCTAATT
>JAFYRQ010000035.1 GCA_017546885.1 Alphaproteobacteria bacterium | reverse complement strand
GGGAACGGCTTTAATATATGCGGCTAAAAACGGGTACGAAGAAACGGTTAATCTTATTATAAAAAACGGAGCAGATGTTAATATAAAAGATGCGGATGATTGTACGGCATTAATATATGCCGCAAATAACGGATATAAAGGAATTGTAGAACTTCTTGTAAAAAATAATGCGAATATTGATAATGCACTGATATATGCTGCTAAAAACGGACATAAAGGTGTTGTTGATTTACTTCTAAAAAACGGAGCTGACGTTAATGAAGGGGTGTCAGACAGATGGACAGCTCTTAAAGCTGCGGCACAAAACGGACACAAAGATGTTGTAAAAAGCCTTTTGAAAAATGGTGCTGTTGTTAATATGGAAATGTCTTGGGAAGATTCCGCTTTAACTGTTGCGGTTGAAAACGGACATTATGAGATTGTAAAGATTCTTTTGAAAAATAAGGCAATTATCGGTAAGAAAGAATTGATATATGCCGTAGAAAAAGAACATAAGGAAATAGTTGAATTTTTGCTTAAACAAGGTATTGAAGTGGATACTGAAACTCTGATATGTGCAGCTAAAAAAAGAAATAAGGAAATAATGGAAATTCTTGTAAAACATGATGCTCAAAACGGACATAAAGAAATAACGGATGTTCTATTGAAATACGATTCAGGGGGAATGTAAAAGAGTATTTTAGTTATGCAACAAAAGGTCATAACTTTGTGCAAGACTTTTCGGTAATGCTTGCACCATGAAAATATAGTGTTATTATCTCTTCAGTTTTTATAAATGAAAGTATTGATATGACAAAAGTTGCGGTTTGGTGTCGTCATGAAGGCGATAATATTATCGGTATAGGTTCTGAAATTCCTTGGCACGTAAAGTCAGATTTTCAACGTTTTCGCCGTATTACCGAGGGCAAAAATTTGGTTGCGGGACAAACAACTTACGAAAGTTTTCCTAATCGTACTTTGCCTAACCGCAATATTTATGTTTTGACATTAGATGAAGAATATGAAGTGAGCGATAAAGAACATCATTTTGTCGTGAACGATGTCAATTTTTTCAAAGATTTTGAAGAAGATTTGTATATATCCGGCGGTGCTTCGGTATATAAGCTTTTTATGACCGGAAGCTCGAAACTTATGCCGGAAATTGTGGTGGATTGTGTTTATAAAGGGGAATTAAAAGCAGGTTTGGAAGGTCAAAAAGTTGATATAACTCCTTCGATTGAAAGTCTTAATAAAAATTATCGTCAACTTATTCCCGATTTTGATTTGGACAATATTTCAACTCGTGTATTTGTTCGCAAGGGCGAATTTGTTGAGCAAGAAGTTTTAAAACATATTATTTTAGCAATTACTAATGTTTAACTTAAAAGGATGAAAGTATGAAACAGTATTTAGATTTACTCCGTGACATTATGGAGAACGGACAGGACGGTGACAATCGTACCGGTGTTTATGCACGCAAAGTCTTCGGCAGACAAATGCGTTTCGATTTGAGCGAAGGTTTTCCTTTGGTGACAACCAAAAAAGTGTTCCTCAAAGGTATTATTCACGAACTTATATGGCTGTTGTCCGGTAACACAAATATCAAATATTTGACCGACAACAATGTGCATATTTGGGACGAATGGGCCGATGAAAACGGAAACTTGGGACCGGTTTACGGACATCAATGGCGTAACTGGAACTCTGACGGCATCGATCAGATAAAGGATGTTATTGAACGCATTAAGAAAAATCCTACCGACAGACGTTTGATTGTAACCGCATGGAATCCATCGCAAATTGACGAGATGGCTTTGCCTCCTTGCCACTGTTTTTATCAGTTTGATGTCACTCCGGACGGACGTCTTAACTGCCAACTTTATCAACGCAGTTGTGATATGTTCTTGGGTGTGCCGTTTAATATTGCATCTTATTCATTGTTGACAATGATGATTGCCCAAGTTTGCGGTTTGAAACCGGGAGAATTTGTACATACTTTGGGTAATGCTCATATTTACAACAATCACTTTGAGCAAGTAACAGAGCAGTTGACACGCGAACCTTATGCGCTACCGCAAATGAAAATCAATCCTGATGTGAAGGATATTGATGATTTTAAGTATGAGGATTTTGAACTGGTTGACTACCAGAGCCATCCGAAACTTACCGGTGCCGTAGCGGTATAGGTTTATTTCACAAAATTGTAGAGCACGTCATTCCAATGTCGTGCTCTTTTTTGTATATATTGACAAAAATGTATAAAGATGATAAAATTCCATATTATATCTTAAATGTGGAGTTTGCTATGGGAAAGTTTAAGGATAATTGCAAAAAATATGTCGGTATGACTGCTATTGCCGCTTTATCTCTTTTTGGCGGAGCAAATGAAGCACAAGCTAAAAGCAATAATGATGGGCTTTATCATGTAGGTACTAGTACTTATACTATTACGAATAAAGATTATAACATTACTGATAGTATAAGTTCTTATCATTCTGCTGCTTCTATGACGCTATATCGCGGTAAAAAAATGGATGAAATGTTTTTTAGAGCCTTTAGTGAAGTTCATAATTTAGGTAATGGTTACACGTATGTTTCTAAATCAGAAGAAAAAATGAAAAATGGTCAAATGAAACGCAAAGATTTTGACTATGGTCAGTATATGATAACACCTGACGGACGAAAACTGGATTGCAGTTTTTTTGATAGTGGGAAGTTTATGTTGCCGGAAATAACTCATGTTAAAAGAGATGGGAGTTATGAAGTAGAAACTCATTCGGCTGATGAAGTTAGAGCTCATAACTTGAAAATGGAAATAAAATTTAAACAACAAGCACGTAAAAATGGATTTACCGAAGAAGATGTTGCCCATTTTTCAAAAGTTATTCAACGAACCAGACGTTCACTGGAGGGAGGAGATATCGGACGTCCAACCGATCACTATATAGAAAGTGTGACTGAGGCAATAACTTCTTCATATTCGACAAACAACAAAGATAATTATAAAGAAGAAAAGGGACAAATGACCGCTAATTTCTTGGATTTTGTAAAAAACAATGGTGGCGTTTATAAATAAAAAAGGATTGATTATAAAAACTCCCGAAAAAGTGATTTTCGGGAGTTTTGTTTTTTGTAAAGTTTTTTGATTTACCAAGTATAGTTAAGTCCAAGTCCGAGAGCGGTTGCATCGTAGCTTGAGCCAAAGGTATAATTAATCCATCCATAGCTGTATAAACTGTCGGTAATACCTAAACGTCCGCCGATTTCAATACGTCCCAATGTTTGGTCATGGTAGGTTTTAACATCTTTAAGACCGGTAACTGATACACTATCATCTTCGGTAATAGTTTGAACTACACTAGGTTTGATATAAACTTTTGAATATTCAAAATTCTTTTCGAGTTTTAAGCCTGCTTCAATTTCTAAATGTTTAATATCATCCCATTCATATTTTTTGCCGACATTATCGCTTGCATCGTCAAAATTAACTTGGGTGTAATATACTCCCATGCTCGGGTCTAAGGTGAGAGTGTCGGTTAAAGCAAAGGTATGTCCTGCTTCAACACTTGCACCAAATTCCAGACCATCGGTTTCAAAATCGGCAATATTGTCATCCGTACTTGCTTTTGCTTCTTGTTTTCCGACATAAGCAGTTGCAAATAACCAGTTCATATTTTTATCGTAGCGATAGTATAAACCGGCAAGATAGCTGTCAATTTCAATATCAGAACCGATGGTAGAATGTTTTTTAGAGCCTTTTCCGCTCAAATCATATTCACCATCACGATAAGATACAAAAGCTCCTAAACTGTGATTGATATTATTTTGCATATCAAATCCGGCTTCAATGCCCCAAATTTTTGCTTCCATATCAACCGGTTTGTCAATATTGGCATTTTCTCCTTGAGCCAACAGCCAAACGTTGTGAAGTTTTTTGCCGTTCCATGCTTCGGTAACAACTCCACAACCGGGACAATATGAACGTGCATTTGCCGCCTTATTTGCAACGTTTCGAACTACACTGCGTGTTTGTTCAATAGCCGCGCTATGTAATCCGATAGAAGCAACAACTTCCGGAGCGGTCATTCTTCCGTCATAGTTAGGGTTTAACTTGTCGTTGATGCTTACAGACCAACTGAAACCTTGATTGTCATCAACGGAAATATCCCATAAATAAGGAGAGCCCATAACACGAGCGATTTCCATTGTCGTATCATCGGTTGTGTCATTAGGAGCATTTAAGAATACAACTGAAGCACCATCAAATGTTTCCGGATTTAACGAGTTTAATATAACTTTATAATTACCGCTGATGTCACCGGCAACATTGATTACACCGGATTTTACGGTGTTGTTTGCCTTATCGACTTCTATATCGACATTAATTGTAGAACTGCCGGAAGATACGGCTTTAGTTGAAATTGCTGCGGAAACAGCTTGAGCCTGATGTAAGTTTTCAACTTCAATATTACTGTTTATTCCGAGGGTTAAAACGGAGTTGTTTGCCAAATTCATATTTGAAACTCCGGTTAGAGCATTATTAAATGTAATATTGCTGTTTTCGTCTCCGTTGATATTAATGTCATAATATTGTCCGTCGATAGCATCGTCAAAAGTAATTGTTCCGCTGTTTTTAGCCGTTAAATTGAGGCTAAGCGGAGTATCTTCGGTACCATCCATATAAATAGCATTACTTTCACCGTTTACGGTATTACCTTGGAATAATGAAGAACCATTATCTGCGGTAATAGTTAAATCTTTAGCAGAATATATCGCACCGCCTTTTGATTCTTCATTGCCTTCAACGGAGTTATTGATAAAGCTTGAGTTTAAGATATTTTCTAATGTGCTTTTATTATAAATCGCACCGCCTTGAGCATATCCGTTTTCACTTATGGCTTTATTGTTTTCGAAGTTGCCTTGCAAAGTACCAAAAGTAGAATTTTCATTTCCGTAATTATTCACAAAGCCGCCACCTACTGCGTTTCCGTCGGTAGATTGAGCATAGTTGTTAGTGAAATCGCCTTTTAATTCTTCAATGGTTCCCCAGTTTATAATAGCACCGCCACTTGCATTTTTGCTGACAGTTTTTGCAGAGTTGCCATCAAAATTTCCGGCAATCTTATTGATTATACCATTTGAGTTGTTATTAATAGCACCACCGCCGGCACTTCCTCCGATATTTTCTGCATAATTATCTGTAAAGTTACCTTTTATTTCGTTAATAGAAGAGCTATTATTTATAATAGCACCGCCATTACTTGCGCCTGCTTGAGAAACAACATAATTTTCTTTAAAGTTTCCTTCGATTTTATCAATAGTAGCATTTGATCTGTTCGTTATTGCACCGCCACTTACAGAGCCGTTAACGGCTTTAAGGTAATTTCCTTCAAAATCTGCTTGTATCATTGGTATTTCGGCATTTTCTCCGGCATTAAATATTGCACCTCCTTGAGCCCCTGATACTTCTTTGGTATTTTCAGCATAATTATTGATAAATTTTCCGCTTATACTACCGATATATCCGCTATTAAGTAATGCTCCGCCGTAGGCACCTATATATCCGCTTTCGTTTCTTCCGCCTTTAGCATAGTTACCTTGGAATAAAACATTTTCCATTTTTCCGATATATCCTATTCCGCCTTCAACTCCGCTACCATTAGTAACACCACCGGCATTAGCGGTACCATTTAAATTTTGAGCATAATTATCAATAAATTGGACATTAACAATTTTTTCGATGCGACCTTGAGCTCCTTTCTCTTCTCCGCCTGAATATAAATTCATTATGGCACCACTTGTTGCACTTGCCGACACAGATTCGGCTTCAGCGCTGTTGCCTTGGAAAAGAGTATCAGATATTTCTCCGATAATGTTATAATTATCCATAGCGCCGCCCGATGCGTGATAATTTAAGCTTGGGTCTTTTTCTTCCGTACCTGTACGATAGGTTCTGTTGTTGATAAATTTAGAGTTTGTTATTTTTTCAATAACACCATATTCATTGTTATCGATAGCAACACCATGAGCTCCACCGGTATTGTTTTCTTTTGAAGTCATAACATTATTTTCAAATACAACATTATCAATAAGTTTGATTGTTCCGCCTACGTTACTACCATAACTGCTTCCGTTATATATAACGCCACCATGCGGAGCTGCTCCGGCTAAATCACCGCCGGAATAAGCATAGTTATCGGTAAAGCTTGAATCTTTGATTACATCAATAACACCACCTTGGATATTGTCAATAACACCGCCCCATAATGTTTCGGGAGAAACAGAGTTATTTTTATCAAATTTTACGTTATTGATTTCGGTAATATGACCGCCGTCATTTTTTATGTTTCCTCCACCGCCGGCAGGTCCACCGCTTAAAAGAGCATCATTATTTTCAAAAACGACATTATTAAAGGCTGCAGTTCCCTTATTGATGACATTTTGAGAAGTTCCGGTCCAAGAATCGATATTTTGAAAAGTTACACTTTGATCGCCGGTAACTGTTGTTCCTGTTGCTCCGTTCAAATCAATACCTTGACCATTCATATCCAAAACCACATCGGCTGATGAAACGGCCAAAGCTTCTTGCAGATTTTCGAAAGTATAAACGGATACACCGCTTGCTGGAGAAATGAGACAGGTTGAAGTCAATAAAATTGCTAATGTTGTGATTTTACGCATAATTATGCTCCTTATTAAACTTAATAATAGAGATATTTTATATAAAAAACGAACAAAATCAATAAATATGTATATTTTTGCATAAAAAAACTCCGAACTGCCTTTGAGGGGCAGAATCGGAGCGAAAAACTATGGCAAAGTTATATAATTAGTTCCAATAAGAATCTGAATTATCTTTATCCTGTTTTTTGAGCGAAACTTTAACCACTTCGTAATCATTCCCATTGGAATCCTCAAAGTGGGTGTAGTCATCACTCATTCGGTAGCTGATTTCATCACCTACCTCAATGAGATTAAGCTCAAAATTATCATGGTGGAAGTATTGTACTTCACCGACTAAGCCATTTTCGAGCTTAAAAAACATTGCAAAATAACCTGAACGGTCAGTTGCACAGCGAACTCTCTCGACCGTAGATGTTACGACAGGAGAGTCGTTATGATTGTCAGTAGTGTTACTTTCCTCACAGCTTCCGCAACAAGATGAGAAAAGAATAAGTGATGAAATAACTACAGTAAAAAAGAAAATAATTCTGTTCATAATTGACAATTTAATTGGTTATCAGACTTTAGTATATT
>JAFYRQ010000034.1 GCA_017546885.1 Alphaproteobacteria bacterium | reverse complement strand
CGGTGTAAATTATAGTTGGTAAATCAGTATAGCGGGTAACTAATAAACAAAAGAGGTAAGTTTTCACTTACCTCTTTTGTCATTGCGAGCGGACGAAGTCCTTGCGAAGCAATCCAGAATTGAAAGGCTTATTTTCTTAACTGGATTGCCACAGCCCTAAAGGGCTTCGCAATGACGATGAGGATAGTATGGATGCTACGAAAGTTAAAAAATACTCATTATTGTTAATAAAAATCATAAAAAAGTGCAATTTTCTTTATATTCATATATTTTATAACCAAAGATGTGAAATTTTATGGAGAATGACTATGAATTTATGTCGTAAATTGTTTTTATTAACCGGATGTATTTTGGCTTTCAGTGCTTGTAAAGATAACAACACAAATCAAGCTGCTCAAACTGCACCGCAAAAGGTTAGTGTGTTGGAATTAACACCGCAAAATATTCCTTTGAGTTTTGAGTTTTCCGCTCGTGCTCAAGGTTCAAAAGAAACAGAAGTTCGTGCTCGTGTCAGCGGAATTTTGTTAAAACGCAACTATGTTGAAGGCTCTAAGGTTGAAGAAGGCAGTGTTTTGTTTGAGATTGACCCGGATCAATATAAAGTTGCTTTAGATCAGGCAAAAGCCCAATTAGCTCAAGCAAAGGCACAATTTATAAATGCCGAAACACAATGGAAACGTACAGATGAACTCCATAAACAAGGTTTTGCCAGCGATAAAGCGTTAGATGAAGCAAGAGCTGCCATGGATTCTCTTGCTGCTTCTAAAGAGTTGGCAGAAGCTGCTGTTGAAGCTGCTCAACTTAATTTTGACTATACAACGGTTAAAGCTCCGATTAGCGGTATCACAAGCATGGAAGCTCAATCGGAAGGAAGTTTGATTTCAACAACCGGGTTGCTGACCAAAATTGTTCAGGTAGATCCTATTTATGTGATTTTCTCAGCTTCCGAAAAAGAAATCATGTCTTTGCGTGATATGACGGAAAGAGGTCTTATCAAAAATCCGGAAAACAAATCAGAAATCGTTGCTAAAGTAAAATTTGGAGACGATACCATGTACAACCAAAACGGAACCGTTAACTTTATTAATCCTACCGTTGACGAAAGTACCGGAACAATCAAACTTCGTGCCGTATTTCCTAACGAAGAAGGAAGAGTTCGTCCGGGACAATTTTTGCGTTTGGTTATGGAAGGTTTGACCCGTTTGGATGCTTTAACACTTCCGCAAGAAGCAGTTATGCAAGAAGCAAACGGTTCTTATGTATATCGTGTAAATGCCGAAAATAAGGTGGAATCCGTTGCCGTAAGAACAGGGCTTACAACACCTGACGGAAAATGGATTATTGATGAAGGTCTTAAAGCCGGCGATAAAGTAATAGTTTCCGGATTACTCAAGCTTCGTCCGGGAATGAGTGTTGTTGCCGAGTAATAGTGAGGATTTAATATGTTTTCAAAGTTTTTTATTGAAAGACCGATTTTCTCTACGGTAATTTCTTTGGTTATCGTTTTGGCCGGTCTTGTTTCTATGAAAGCCTTGCCGATTGAACAATATCCTAATATTGTTCCTACCGAAATTCAAATTACGGCAATGTATCCGGGGGCTACGGCAGAAGTTTTGGCCGATACCGTTGCTGCTCCGATTGAACAAGAATTAAACGGCGTTAAGAATATGATTTATATGTATTCTAATGCTACATCAAGCGGTTATTTGACAATCGGTGCCGTATTTGAAATCGGTACAGATCCCGACCAGGCAACCATTGATGTTAATAACAAAGTTCAGGCTGCAACTTCAAAACTTCCGAGCGAAGTTACAAAAATGGGAGTTACCGTTGAGCAAAAATCTAACTCAATTCTTCAAGTTATTGCAATGCGTTCAACTTCTGAAAAATACGATTCAGTATATGTTGCAAACTATGCTTTGTTGAACGTGTTGGATGAAATTAAACGTATTAAAGGTGTGGGTAGTGCTTCGTTGTTTGCATCGCAAGACTATTCTATGCGCATTTGGTTGAGTCCTGATAAATTGGCAGATTATAATATGACACCGCAAGATGTCATTGCAGCCGTTCAAGAACAAAACTCTCAATTTGCCGCCGGTCAATTCGGACAAGAACCGATGGACGAATATCAACCGTACACATATTCGGTGAACACTAAAGGCCGTTTGGTTGATGAAAAAGAGTTTGGAGAAATTATTCTCAGAACAGATGAAAAAGGCGGAATTTTGCGTCTTAAAGATGTTGCTCGTATAGAGTTGGGGGCACAAGATTATAGTGTTACCTCAACTTTTAACGGCAAAGAAGCCGTTGCTTTCGCTATCTATTTGCAACCGGGAGCAAATGCTCTTGAAACAGCAGAGTTAGTAAATAACAAAATGCAAGAATTATCTAAAAACTTCCCTGACGGCGTTACCTATGAAATTCCGTATGATACAACTTTGTTTGTGAACGTATCTATTCATGAGGTTATTCATACCTTTTTTGAAGCGGTTGTTTTGGTTATTATCGTAGTATATTTGTTCTTGCAAAGTATTCGTGCCACAATCATTCCGATTTTGGCGGTTCCGGTTTCTATTATCGGTGCTTTTGCCGGAATGTATTTGTTAGGCTTTTCAATTAACTTGCTTACTTTGTTCGGGTTGATTTTGGCAATCGGTATCGTGGTGGACGATGCGATTATTGTGTTGGAAAACGTTGAACGTTTGATGCACGATGAAAAACTGTCACCGAAAGAGGCTGCAATAAAGGCGATGCAAGAAGTTTCAGGTCCGGTAGTGGCTGTGGCTTTAGTGCTTTCGGCTGTGTTCTTACCGATTGCATTTTTAGGCGGTATGACCGGTGTAATGTATAAACAATTTTCGGTAACTATTGCCGTTTCAGTGCTGATTTCAGCTCTTGTGGCTTTAACTTTGACACCATCACTTTGTGCTTTGATTATTAAAGACGAACATAAAGAACCTAAAGGGTTTTTCCGTTGGTTTAATGCTTTCTTTGATAAATTGACCGAATGGTATTTGACCGGTGTAAAATTCTGCTTAAATTATCGCAAAATTACAATGTTAGGTTTTGCCGGTGTTTGTGTAGCAATCGCAATGCTGTTTAAAATTGTTCCGGGAGGTTTGGTTCCTAACGAAGATTTAGGAAACCTTTTGATGGCGTATAATATGCCGGAAGCATCATCATTACCTCGTACGGAAAAACTTACCGATACGGTCAGTAAGGCAATTATGGAAAATCCTGATGTTGTTGATGTGTTGACAATTAACGGATTTAATATGTTATCTGCAAGCCAAAATACATATTCTGCCGTTAGCTTTATTATCTTGAAGGATTGGGAAGAAAGAAAGTTATTAACTCAATCTGCAGACCATTTGGCAAAAGTGTTTAGCGGTATCGGGATGAGTCAACCCGAAGGTGTTGCCGCTGCTTTCTCAATGCCGCCGATTACGGGTATGAGTATGACCGGAGGTTTTGAAGGCTATATTCAAAACCGTTCCGGAAAAACATCGCAAGAGTTAATGGCTAAAACTCAAGAGTTTATTGCAGAAGCATCAAAAAGACCGGAATTAGCAAATGTAAAAACTACATTCTCGGTCAGTACACCACAATATCGTATTGATTTAGACCGTGAAAAAGCCAGAGTTATGAATGTATCGATTAATGCTGTTTATACGGTTATGCAATCAACATTCGGCAGCGTGTATGTTAATGACTTTACTTATATGGGACGTAATTTCCGTGTTAGTGTTCAGTCAGAGGCAAAATTCCGTCGTACTCCTGATGATTTGCGCTATGTTTATGTTAAGTCAAATGACGGAAAACTTGTTCCGTTGTCTACATTGCTCAATGTTGAAAGAGTAACCGGTCCGGAATTGGTTAACCGTTTCAATATTTTCCCTGCAGCTAAGGTTATGGGCGACCCTGCTAACGGCTATTCTTCCGGTCAGGCTATTGCCGCAATGGAAGAAGTGGCAGAAAAAGTATTGGGTAGCGAATACAGTTTGTCTTGGATTGGTTCCGCATATCAGGAAAAATTAGCCGGAGGTGCTTCTACACAGACATTTGCTTTCGGGTTGATAATGATATTCTTGATTTTGGCAGCTCAATACGAAAAATGGTCTTTACCGATGGTGGTTATTCTTTCGGTTCCGTTCGCCGTATTAGGTGCTTTGATTGCGGTTTATCTGCGTGGTATTCAAAACGATTTGTATTTCCAAGTCGGTTTGGTAACATTGATTGGTTTGGCTGCTAAAAATGCAATTTTGATTGTGGAATTTGCAGTGGTAAAAGTTGAAGAAGGCCTGAGCTATGCAAATGCTGCTATTGAGGCTGCAAAACTTCGTTTCCGTCCGATTGTTATGACTTCTTTGGCATTTACTTTCGGTGTATTGCCATTGGCAATTTCTACCGGAGCCGGTGCAGGAAGCCGTCACTCTATCGGTACCGGAATGATTGGCGGTATGATTTTATCAACTTTCGTAGCAACATTGTTTGTACCGATGTTCTTTGCAATAATCGGAGAAATGTTTGATAAAAAACATAAAGTCAAAGAATAATAAAAACCAAAGGCGTCTCATTGGAGACGCCTTTTTTAGATTATGCAACCGCCTTTGCAGGCTTTGGTTGTTCCTCCGGTTTAATGAAAGGAATAAGTTTTATGCCTATTCCAAGTCGCAGTGATAATGAGTACCATACCACAACAACAAGGAGTGTAAGGCATTTTCGCTTAATTTGCATTAAGCTTTCCTTATCCTCAAGGTTCTCGCAAATTGCTACACCGGCAATAAATATTGCAAATGCGACTATGCAGAAAAGAGCTTCGATTTCTTCAAAAGTAGTTTGAATCGTCGGTTCACCAAATTTTATGGTAAATGCTTCTGCAGTCTGTGGCGACAACATTAGCGGTGTATCGTAATTTTGCGAATTATGACCTAAAATGATCATTATCACTGCAAAAACGATACCTGCTATAATCGCCGGTTTTTTAGTTTTTTTGCCGGTCAGGCAGTAAGATAAAATTACCGCTCCGACCAAAGCAGAGATAACAATCATCATCATGGTCATAAAAAATTAAAACATAAAACTACCACCCAATCCTGCATAAGGAGAAAGCACATTACTGTACTTCAAACCGGCCTCAGCAAAAAGAGTGGCCTTACCCTTGGTAAGTCCGGTCACAAGGTGAATACCCTGAGCTGCACGCTTAGCCCAAGCAGAAGCAGAAACAGACAACATACCGTCACCTACCGCAATGTTATTGCGAGCATAAGACAGAATAACGTTACTGTTTTCAGTTCCGAGCTTGTTGCCGGTTACGGTAATATGGTTATTACCTGCGACAACTTTAGCAGCAGCAAAACCGGAAACAGACTGACCGAAGTCAGCACCACCGGTAAAACGCAACCACTTGCATACAGGCACCTCAGTATAAGCATACCAGTTACCGTCATTGAAACGATAAAAACTGCTACCTCCCTGATGACCGAAACCGAAAGTAAAATACTTATGAGTCAAACCCAACTGCATGGCATTTGAAGCACTTGCGCCTTCACCCATAATAATACAGTAGTTACTGTACTGTGGGTCAATCATAGGAGTAACTATGGTTGAGCGCTTGAAATTACCCATTCGGTACTCAAGGTTAAGGTTATCAAAGTTATAGCCCGCTTTAGCATAAAGTACCGGAGTACAAACGCCAAACTCGGTTGAGATACAACCCACCATATTTCCGCCTAAATAGAAACGGTCATAATAGCGAGTGTGTGAGCCAACGAGTGCAAGTTGGAAAAGCTGCTGTTCGGTAGTGGCATTTGCAGAAACCGAACCGCTGAGTGAAGTCTCTGACTTACTCTTCTCGTTCAACTCTTTAAGGTTCAAACCACCGTCACCGGCAGTAAACATGTTGTTGTCTCCACTTTTAGGAGCAATAACAGCGATAACGACAAGGATAGCAATCGCAACGATTGCATAGAATAAGTTTTTCTTG
>JAFYRQ010000033.1 GCA_017546885.1 Alphaproteobacteria bacterium | reverse complement strand
GCTGCTCCTGCTGCTGCCACTGCTGAAGAAAAAGATGAATTCGAAGTAGTTTTGGTTGCTGCTGGTGATAACAAAATCAACGTTATTAAAGAAATCCGTGCTATCACTCAATTAGGTTTGAAAGAAGCTAAAGATTTAGTTGATGGTGCTCCTAAAACTATTAAAGAAAGCGCTTCTAAGGCTGAAGCTGAAGAAATCAAGAAGAAACTTGAAGACGCTGGTGCTAAAGTTGAATTGAAGTAATTTCAATTTAATGAAGATATTAAAAACCTCTTCGGAAACGAAGAGGTTTTTTGTTTATGCCACTTGATTTTGCAATTTCTTATTAACTATATATTACATATAGGAGATAAAAAATGAATTCGGAAAAATTTACAACACGCTCTCAGGAACTGATTAAAACCGCAGTCAATGATGCGATTGCATCGCAACACCAATATATTACTGCTCTTCATTTGCTTAAGGCAATGCTTGATGAAAATGATAATGTTGTGGAAAAAATAATCACACAATCGGGCGGAAATATCGGTAACTTGAAAAATGAAGTTAATGTTGCGTTTGCTAAAATTCCGCAAGTGTCGGGTAATATTCAAACAGTAGCTTCGCAAGATTTTTCAGCGGTAACATTGGCGGCAGAAAAGATTGCCGATAAATCTAACGACAAATATGTTACGGTGGAACGTTTGTTACAGGCTCTCGTTACAACAGCGGGGAATGAAGCATATAATATTTTAAAAAATAACGGAATAAGTCCGCAAAAAATGAATCAGGTAATTTCAGATTATCGTCAAGGTCGTTTGGCTGATAGTGTAAATGCCGAAGATAATTTTGAAGCACTGAAAAAATATGCAATAGATATTACGGCAAAAGCTAAAGAGGGCAAACTTGACCCTGTTATAGGCAGAGATAATGAAATTCGTCGTTCGGTTCAGGTGTTGTCTCGCAGAACTAAAAATAATCCTGTTCTTATCGGTGAGCCCGGTGTAGGAAAAACGGCTATTGTTGAAGGTTTAGCTATGCGTATTATTAATAACGATGTGCCTGAAAGCCTAAAAGGAAAAAGATTGTTAGCGCTTGATATGGGAGCTTTAATTGCCGGAGCAAAATTTAGAGGTGAGTTTGAAGAAAGATTGAAAGCGGTATTAAAAGATGTAGAAGCTTCGGAAGGTCGAATAATTTTATTTATTGATGAGATGCACACAATTGTCGGAGCAGGAGCAAATGAAGGTTCAATGGATGCTTCAAACTTATTAAAGCCGGCATTGGCCAGAGGTGAATTGCATTGTTTAGGTGCCACAACATTAAACGAATATAAAAAATACGTTGAAAAAGATGCTGCATTAGCTCGTCGTTTTCAACCGGTTTTTGTTGCAGAACCCGGAATTGAAGAAAGTATTTCTATTTTAAGAGGTATTAAGGAAAAATTTGAATTACATCATGGGGTGAGAATTTCGGATGCAGCATTGATTTCTGCCGTTACTTTATCTGACAGATATATCAGTGATAGATTTTTACCGGATAAGGCGATTGACTTGATGGATGAAGCCGCAAGCGCATTAAGAATGGCAATAGATTCTAAACCGGAGGAATTAGATAGTTTGGATAGAAAAATATTGCAGCTTAAAATAGAAAGAGAAGCTCTAAAAAAAGAAAAAGATGAGCAATCAAAAAAACGTTTGCAGGAAATCGAAAAGGATATTGCTAATGAAGAAGAAAAAGCAAAGCGATTATCCGAAAAATGGTTTTCGCAAAAACAGGCTCTTGCTGATTTGACCGATGCAAAAGATAAGCTTGATAAGGCAAAAATAGAAGTGGTAATTGCGCAACGTAACGGACAGTTTGAAAAAGCCGGGCAACTGCAATATGGAGAAATTCCTAATTTAGAGAAAAAAATAAAGGAATTGGAAATAATTGCCGAGGAACAAAAAAATGATACTGTTCAGGTTGTCAGTGACACGGCAATAGCTGAAGTAATTTCTAAATGGACAGGTATTCCGGTAGATAAAATGTTGGAAGGCGAAAAGGATAAATTGCTTCGTATGGAAGAATTTTTATCGCAAAGAGTTGTGGGACAAAAAGATGCAATTTCCGCAGTTTCTAATGCTGTTCGTCGTTCTCGTGCCGGAATTAGCGATCATAAACAGCCAATAGGTTCGTTCTTGTTTTTAGGTCCTACCGGTGTAGGAAAAACCGAATTAAGTAAAGCTTTGGCAGAGTTTTTATTTAATGATGAAAATGCGATGTTTAGAATTGATATGTCGGAATATATGGAGAAACATGCGGTTGCTCGTCTTATCGGTTCTCCTCCGGGATATGTCGGATATGAAGAGGGAGGAGCATTAACCGAATCTGTTCGCCGTCGTCCTTATCAGGTTCTTTTGTTTGATGAGGTTGAGAAGGCACATCCTGACGTGTTCAATATATTATTGCAAGTGCTTGATGATGGTCGTTTAACTGATAGCAAAGGACGCACAGTTGATTTCAAAAACACCATAATTATCATGACATCAAATTTAGGGTCAGATATTTTGATGCGAGGTGGTAGTAAAGAAGACGTTATGAATGTTGTCAAATCGGCATTTCGTCCGGAATTTATTAATCGCATAGATGAAATAAGTATGTTCCATAAACTTGGAAGGGAAGATATTCGTCAAATAGCTAAAATACAGTTGCATAATATTGAAAAATGATTGGAAGAAAAAAATATTAAGTTATATTTTAGTGATGCTGCGGTTTCGTGGATTTCAGAAAACGGATATGATGAAATTTTTGGCGCTCGTCCGTTAAAACGTCTGATAAAAACACAAGTTGAAAATAAGCTTGCTTTGAAAATTTTGAACGGTGAGATAACAGATAACAGTACCGCAAGTATTGTAATTAAAGATGATGAACCGGATATAGAGAGAATATAATGGATAATGAATTATTGCAAAAAGCAATGGAAATTGCTTTGACTTATGATGTGCAAACGGCAAAAGACAGTGTTGTAGTTTTTTCCGTAAGTTTTCAGCCTTCAAAAGAAAATAAGATTAAGGCAAAAGAATATGTAGCACAAAACGGTTCATATACGATTCTTGATTATACTCCTTGCGGAGAAGCATTACTGGAGCTTAATTTGGAAGATTATGCTCAAGATGATGATGATATGGCAAAAATTGCCGAAGTTTGGCGAGTAGCTTCAAAAAGGTTTATGGAATCTGCTTCCGGTAATATAACGGCTTTTGTTGACGGAGCAGATGAGCGAAGTGTTTTTCGTATGGCGGAATTGCCGGAAATTATCAGAAATCCGGATATATTAACCATCAATGGAATCGATAAAGAAGTATTTAAATCTCAGATGGGTTGGTAGTTGGAGATTGTGCGATTTTTTCTTCTTTTTGTTTACCTGCTAACATTTTTTCATAAGTGCTGTTGATTTTAGCAACTTCTTTTTTGAAAGCAGTAAGTTTTTGACCGCGTAAGTTTTCTGACGCAGATGCCTTTATTGTCAGCGGATTGACACGTTTACCGTTTTGAATTACTTCATAATGCAAATGCGGACCTGTAGAACGTCCGGTAGAGCCGACATAACCGATAATCTGTCCTTGTTTTACTCTGGTACCCGGTTTTATACCTTTTGCAAAACCGTTCATGTGTCCGTAAGCTGTGCTATATTCACTGTTGTGACGAATTTTTACATAATTTCCGTATCCGCTACGATATTGTGCAACTTGAACAACACCATCTCCGGCTGCATAAATATGCGAACCTTTCGGAGCAGGGTAGTCAATCCCCCAATGAACACGAATATCTTTGTATATAGGGTGACGACGACGACCGAAATATGATGAAATTCTGCCTGATTGATGTTGCATCGGACGACGACTCAATGTCTTTTTCAAGGCTAAACCTTTAGAATCGTAATAGTCAACGTTTCCGGTAGAATCTTTGAAACGATAAAGTTCTATTTTGCTTTTGCCTAATTTCAATGCTGCAAATACAATATTGCCGTGTTTAGCAATTTTTCCTTCAGGGGTTATGTAATTTTCATATACAATTTCATAGCTGTCGCCTTTTTTTACATCGCGACGAAAATCTATACTGTATGAAAAAATATTAATAAAGTCGGCAACAATACTTTTAGGAACTCCATTGTTATTCATTGCAATAGATAGTGTTCCGTTAATTTTTCCTTGTGCGGATTGAAGTTCCAATACAAGTTCATCTTTAACGATTTTTGCGGAGTATTTTCCTTCTTCATTACGTGATACTTGTAAATGTTCGCTGACACGCAAAGTTGAATTCATTGATATAACGTTTTTGTTATCATCTGAAAGTTCTATCTCAAATTTTTGACCTACACGTAAATCTCTCGGGTCAAAAACTTTTTTGGTTGCGATATAAATGTTGTTAGCTTCGTTATAGTCGAGTCCTAATTTGGTAAGCATTTTTATCAGGGTGTCGCCTGATTTTATTTCGATAGTTTGAATATTTTTAGCTTCTTCAACAGAATCCATACTTACATTATTGTCTGATAAAACGCTTTCTTCTTCAAAATTTTCGACAGTTTCGTTTTTAATTTGTGCAATAGTTTTTTCCGGAGAAATGGATGCTTCTACCGGTGAATAATTAAATATAACCAAAATTAATGCCAATCCGATGGCAAAGCTGGAGCAAAATGTAACCCAATATTGTTTGGTCTTAATTGTGGGATATATCTGTTTTATCAGTTTTTTAACCAAAGTTTTATCCTTTAATTATCAAAAAATTATCGACGTTGCACTCTATCACAACGGATGAGAAAATACCAGATAAAAATTACGGTAATGTTAATTTTATAAAAAAAATGAAAAAAAATAAAAAAAACACTTGCAAATATAAAAAATGTTGGTTATAAGAGTAACGAATTTAGTGGGGGTGTAGCTCAGTTG
>JAFYRQ010000032.1 GCA_017546885.1 Alphaproteobacteria bacterium | reverse complement strand
TTTTTTGAAAAGATAAAAGATTTATTTACGGCAGCATAGTTTTTTCTTGTCGTTTATCATAATGTATAGTAATCTGTTATTTAACAAACAGATTATTAATTCTTTAGATTATGATAACGGAAATTGATTTTCCCAGACTGTTGCAAGAATTGCAATCTCTGGATGTAAGAAAAGCCGACAACAAGACTTTGGTTACTTATGTGGCAAAATTGAAGTATGTCGAAGAAGTGTTCTTATCGTCTGCCGAAACACAACAAAAAAGCTATGAAAGTGCTTTTTATAAGTGTATGGAATATCTCTCTGCAATTATGGATGAATTGTCCGAGAGGGGGGTGGAAGTAAGAAACATTTGGGATGAAATGGCCGATAATCCGGAAATTTTGGTTGCAGCATTATTTTCTATGCCTCTGGTTCAACTTTTTGATTTTATCGAACAGTTGAAAAAGATTGTAGAGATTGATAATGAAATTCAGCCGCTTATGGATTTGGCTTTCAATATTGTTAAAGCCAGAACATCCGGAAAAGGCGTTTGTTAACGTTTTTATTTAAAACAAAAAAGCACCTGAAAATCAGGTGCTTTCGTTTTTTTAGAAATTATTTGCCTAATTGAGCTGCAACTTCAGCGGCAAAATCTTCTTCTTTCTTTTGGATACCATCACCAAGTTTAAAGCATGCAAATTCTTTAATACTGATTTCTGCGCCAAGTTCTTTAGCGGCATCAGCAACAACAGCTTTAACTTTCTTATCAGGATCCATAATGTAAGCTTGTTCTTCAAATACAACTTCGTCGTAGTATTTTTTGATACGACCTTCAACCATTTTTTCAATGATGTTTTCTGGTTTGCCGGAAGCTTTTGCTTGTTCGCTGAAAATAGCTTTTTCACGTTCAACAGCAGCAGGATCAACAGCTTCAACATTCAAGAACATAGGACGAGAAGCAGCAATGTGCATAGCCAAATGTTTTCCGAGTTCAGCTAATTTAGCTTTGTCAGCAGTTGATTCCAAAGCAACCAAAACGCCGATTTTACCCAAATTATTGCGAGCAGCGTTGTGAACATAAGAAGCAACAACACCATTTTCAACTTCGAGAAGTTGAGCACGACGTAATGTCATGTTTTCACCGATTTTAGCAATAAGGTCGGTCAAGCGTTCTTCGAAAGTTTTTCCGCATTTCGGGCAGTTGAAAGTTTTCATATCGCAGATTTCACCATTGTTTGCCAAAGCAACCAAAGCAGCATCTTCAACATATTCTTGGAACAATTCGTTTTTAGCAACGAAGTCTGTTTCAGAGTTAACTTCAACAACAGCACCGCGATTTCCGTCAACAGCAACAGCTACCAAACCTTCAGCAGCGATACGGCTGGATTTTTTAGCTGCAGAAGCTAAACCTTTTTTACGCAACCAGTCAATAGCTTGTTCCATATCACCATTGGTTTCAACCAAGGCTTTTTTACAATCAAGCATACCGGCACCGGTTGTTTCTCTTAATTCTTTTACCATAGAGGCAGTAATTTCGCTCATTAATTTTTCCTCAAAATTGTGTTTGAACTAAAATGGCGATATTTTATCAAAGCAAAATACCGCCATTAATTATAGTTTTGTGATTATTCGGCAGCAGCTTTTTTCTTTGAAGATTTTTTAGCCGGAGCTTTTTCTTCAGAAGCAGTTTCTGCATCAGCTTCTTTTTTAGCAGCTTTTTTCTTTGCAGGTTTTGCTTCAGCTACGATTTCATCAACCTTAACGCCTTGAGCAGCGATTTCGGCTTGAATACCGTCTAATACTGCAGAAGATACTAATTCGCAGTAGAATTGAATTGCGCGAACAGCATCGTCATTACCCGGAACAGGGAAGTCAACTAAAGACGGGTCAGCATTGGTATCAGCAATACCGATAACCGGAATACCGAGTTTTTTAGCTTCTTTAATAGCCAAATCTTCTTTCGGCATATCAATGATGAACAACAAGTCAGGTTGTCCGCCCATGTTCATAACACCGTTTAATTCTTTAGCTAATTTTTCTTGTTCTCTTTTCAGGTTAAGCAATTCTTTTTTGGTGTAGCCTTCTGTTGCGTCGTTTTCAAACATTTCGTTCAATTTGTTCAAACGAGAAATAGATTTGTAAACGGTTTTCCAGTTAGTCAACATACCACCGAGCCAACGGTAGTTAACATAATATTGTCCGCATCTTTCAGCATTTTCTTTAACAATGTCTTGAGCTTGTCTTTTTGTACCTACGAACAATACTTTACCGCCGTTAGCAGCGATTTCGCGAGCTGCGTTCAAAGCAGAGTAGAGCATTGGGTAAGTTTGTTGCAAGTCAATGATGTGAACATTGTCTTTTTTGCCATAAATATAGCTAGCCATTTTCGGGTTCCAACGACGAGCGTGGTGTCCGAAGTGTACGCCATTTTCAATCATTTGGCGAATTGTAAATTTTGGAAGACTCATTTTTATATCCTTTTGTTTTCCGGTTAAACCTCCGCAGACTTTGGCTTGTTTAAGCACCGGAGCGAAAGCACAAGGCTTCGCCTGTCTGCGTGTGTAATTAAATTAAAGTTACGGACTCCAACAATTTGAAGTCCGTTGTCTTTTTACAACAAATTTATGATTTGTAAAGAGTTTTTTTGGTTAATCGGATGTTTTTGCTACAATAAATTTGTTTATGGCTTCAGTTACTCTATATACAGTTGCTTCTACGGCTTCGTCTTTTGTTTCAACGACAATATCAGCCTCAGAATAATAAGGATATTCTTCGCCGATATATTTCTCCAGTTTGTTTTTGAGATGTTCGTCATATCCTTTCAAAAAGGGACGATGTTGTCTGCCGTATGTTCGATTGTACAAAGTATCTACATCTGCTTTTAGCCAGATTGTAATAGCATTTTGATGAGCTAAATCTCGGGTTTGTTGCGGTACAAAAGAACCCCCGCCGGAAGCTAAAACGCAAGGATGACCGTTTAGCAAACGGTGCATTACTCTGGTTTCACCGGCTCTGTATTCTTCTTCTCCGAAGCACTTTAACACATCTACCAAAGGCAGACCTGCCGCTTTTTCGATTTCTTGGTCGCCGTCAACGAAGGGAAGATTAAGTTTTTTTGCCAGTCTTTTTCCTACACTGGTCTTTCCGCTTCCCATAAGTCCGACTAATAAAATTATTTTGTTAATTTGCATTGTTTTTAATCTTTATTTGAAATATTATTGCCATAATATAAACAGTTTTTATTTAATCAATATTTTTTTTCAGAAAAGGAAAAGTTTATGTTGAATCGCAAAAAAAGTTATACTTGGTTATATATTTTAGCCGCAGTTGTTGTTTTAGGCGGTCTTTGGTTGCTTTCACAAGAAATGCCGGTTAAAGAAGAAATGGTAGAAACACCGATAGCCAATACTTTTGCAAAATAATGAGTTGGGCGATAGAATATTTTTTAGATATGATAACGGCGGAGCGAGGAGCTTCTCCGCATACGATTGACGCATATCGTCGAGATTTGTCTCAATTTTGTGAGTTTTCGGGAACAAGCGAAAAAGCGATTGATGCACAAGACGTTGAGAAGTTTTTACAAGACTTAAGTAAGAGAGGTTTTTCTTCCAAAACGATTGCCCGAAAACTGTCGGCAATTAAGGAATATTTCAAATTCTTGTATATTGAAAAAAAAATCAGAACAAATCCGGCAGCTGATGTGTTGTCGCCAAAACAAGAAAAACCATTGCCAAAATTCTTAACTCAAAAAGAGATATTCAAGTTGATTGAGGAGGTTGATTCTTGTGATGATTTTACATCTCGAAGATTGTCGGCAATGCTTAAATTGATGTATGCTTGCGGGTTGCGAGTATCGGAATTGGTTTCTTTGCCGGATAATTGTATTAATTATGAAAAAAAACAAATAATAATTTTCGGCAAAGGTAGTAAAGAACGAATCGTTCCGGTGGCCGATGAAGCAATAAAATCTGTTTTGGAATATTCAAAGTATAGGGAAGACTATTTGCAAAAACAAAAATCGTCATGGTTATTTCCGTCAAAAAACGCTAAAGGCGGACATATAACCAGAGATGCGTTTTTTAAGAATTTGAAAAATTTATCGGTAAGGGTAGGGATTTCTCCGGCAAAAGTTTCTCCTCACGTTTTGCGTCACTCTTTTGCAACGCATTTGTTGAATAAAAAAGTTGATTTACGAAGTGTGCAAAAAATGTTGGGACACGAAGATATATCAACTACGGAGATATATACTCATATTGTTTCGCAAAAGTTGTGTGAAGAAGTGCGAAAAAATCATCCTTTGGCAAAAGAAAAGTGATTTTGTAATACAAAAACTATGTGTAAAAGTTAAGTTTTTCTCGTTTTTTGTTATCATAATATGTTTTAAACTAAATATTATTAGTAATACATCCAGACAATAGAGTTGTTGTTTTCAAGTTTACATGCAGATGTTGCTTTTGATATACTAGCAATTCCATCTTTTGGGTAGTGCCAAGTAATTCCTTCAGCAATTATTCCCATTGAGTGCAGACCGGAGCCTGAAGCACCCCAATCAATAGTAGCTAAAGATTTGCAGGCATTTCTTCCCAATTCTTTAAATTCTATTGTAAAAACTTCTCCGCCACCTTCAAAACCGATATCTACGGTGCCATTAAAGGCATTTATTATCGTTGTTGCTGTCGTTGTGCTTTGTCCATTCAACATTTCAGTTGGAATTGCACCTATTTTAATAGCTATTTCTGTCGTGATACCATTGTAGTTAGGTTGGCTTGAGTATAAAGTACGAATGTTAGTAACAACGGTTGTTACTTGGTC
>JAFYRQ010000031.1 GCA_017546885.1 Alphaproteobacteria bacterium | reverse complement strand
CGCTTTTTTTGGCGTTAACCTTTCAAACCTATTTGGCTGAGGTTTTAACATCACTGCCCAAGGTATAAGATTCGATATAAGAATCTTTACATTGTGAACCTACACAACGTTTTAATACCATGGCAGAAGAACCTTCTGTTTGTCCGGGAATAGTCATTGCCGGAACATAAACGTCAACTACTTTAATTTTGAAAGTTGTATAACCTATACTGCCGTTTTCATCACTAAAGTATGTTTTGATATGATACAAACCTTCATTACCCGGCATCGGAGTACCGTCAAAGGTATATGTATCTTCGTTATAATGTAACCATTTCGGCAACGCACGATCATCAATCAAACCGGAACGGCTGATTACACGACCTTTGAAACTCATTCTGTCAACCAATTCTTGCGGAATGTTTACAGTAATATGTTTTCCGGTTTCAACCTTAATATCCGGCAATTTTTCTGAAGATGACAAATTAACCGGAGGACGTTTAGCCGGTACTTTCAACAAATACGGACGATTATCCGGCAAGAAGTTTCCGTCACCCCATTTTTCCATATTGGTACGGAGATAAACTGCCAACTTAGACGGTTTTTCGTTCAACATATAATAAGGAACTGCATCCAAACCGATTGAAACATAGAGGTTGCCTAAACTGTCCTGTAAATCTGCATAAGCTTTGAAAGCCTTAACTTCATCACCAATTGCACGAGCAGCTTCCAACTGTGCTTTTTCATCTTTTGTACCTTTAGCAATGCTGAAATCTTCGGCAATATTTTCAGATGTATTGGCAATTTCCATGTTAATTTGATAATCTTCAACCGCAGACATATATTGTGCCCAAGCAACATAAACTTGGCTCAAAATCAATGAAGTCATGCGTTGACGACGTAATGTTTCCAAATCTTGTCCGTTCGGATTATTAATATCTTCATAAACACTATATCCGATTTCACGAGCTTGTCTTGACCAGATACGATTATAGTGTTCGGGATTGCTTTTATATTCTTGTTCTGTCGGTTGTTCAAAACCTTTTACAACCAACTTGAGAGCTTGAGTATTGGTAGCCAAATCATGTTCACGCAATTCCGGACGATTGTTCAATGCCAACCATTCCAAATCTGCTAAACTGTTTTTAATTTTAGGAAGAGCAAAATTTCCGTATTCGGAACCTACTACCTTAAACTCGGTAGAAGGATGCATACCCATTAAACTGGCTAAACGTGTTTGTGCTGTTTCTAAATCACGTTTGAGAGCCGAAAGCTTTTTAATAGCTTCCATATATTGTCTTTTCTTAACTAATTGCGCCAATGACGGAGATTCGTTGTTAGCGGCTAATTCTTTTGCCTGAACATTCATATCATCAACTTCCAATGTCATAAACTCAATCATGTCATCGGTAACCGGCAAAAGTTTTTGAGCTGTAAGTGTTTTCCAATAAAGAGTACGGGTTTCTTGCAAAATGTTATGAATAACTTTACGACTTTCTTCAAAAGCAACACTTGATTTATAATCAGCATCACGAGATTGACAGAAAACCATCGTCATATCAAGCAAGTTCCATGCAACTTTCAATTCAGGA
Organism: Alphaproteobacteria bacterium; assembly: GCA_017546885.1. Taxonomy (GTDB): domain Bacteria; phylum Pseudomonadota; class Alphaproteobacteria; order RF32; family CAG-239; genus JAFUYI01. The sequence continues at coordinate 11,609 of JAFYRQ010000031.1, read as the reverse complement.
CTCATAGCTGAAGAGTTAGTTTGATTGATATAACCGGCATGGCTTACGATTTCCGGCAAACGATTAACCGGTGATTTTCCGGCACGGATAAGGCTGTCCTCATAATTAACCAAACGACGAGTATAGTTATATTTCAAGGCAAGAGCCATTGCCATATACATATCTATCGGTTTTTCTATTTTGCGTGGTGTGCTGATAAACATATTTTGCATATCGGCATCAATTCTGATTGCTCTGTCCCACTCGCTATAAGTTACGGCTTCGGGATTATATACAACACTCGCACGATTATCTACTGTTTCAACTGTTTTATCCTGACCGCATGCAGAAACGAGCAAAACGGCAGAAAGCAACGATATTAATAACTTTTTCATACTTAAAACCCTTCTTTGTACAAAGTATACGCTATATGTTTACACCATTTTTTTATAAAATGGTAGTATTTATTTGCTTTTATTTTAATTATATGTATAAAATACAAATGCAAAGTTAACAAAAAGCGAAAAAATATGTTTGAGATATTTGATACTATTTTTAAATATAAGGAAAAAGAAAGCCCTGACAAGCTTGGTCTTTATCCTGAAAGAGTTCACGTTGATGCCATGCCTGAACGTCGTTATCTATGGACTTCAAGGGTTTTGGTTATTATCGCATGCTTTTCTATTTGTTTTAATATGATGTTGGCTGCATCTTTATACGTCATGCTTCCGCAAAGAGGAAGTATGCCGCAGCTATTTTATGTTGACCACTATTTCAGTCAAATAGACAGGATGCAACCCGATGAGGTTAATTATCCGATGGGCAACCTCATTACCGAAGAGCATATTACCAACTATATCATGATGAGATATATCATCACTAACGATTATGACGAATTGGTTCGCCGTTGGGGAGAAGGCTCTTATATTTACTGGTTATCAAGCCCTGACGTATTTCACCAGTTTTCTAAATATGATGCAAAATACAATTTGCACCAATTCAAAAGCAAAAATATGATGAGAGACGTTGAAATCGACTGGATACGTCCTTTAACCAGAGGTTTATGGCAAACACAGTTCCGTACGTTAGATTATGTTCCGTCAAGAGATGAACCTATTACCAGTATTTGGCGCGCCACAATGCGTATTCAATATGTAAAATTCAATAAAGTTAACCACGAAGATTCGCTAAAAAATCCGTTCGGATTCATGGTTACAAACTTTGCTCTGTCATATTTGGGAACGGACAACACCTCAGAACACTATATGTCAAAAGCAAAACGTATTACCAAAGAGTTGTTCTTCAGATAATAAAAAGCTCCTCAAATGAGGAGCTTTTTATTTGATTATAACTTAAGAACTTTATCGAGTCGTTCCAGTTCGTCAATATAACTGCTTATTAAACTCAAGCCTTTATCCCAAAATGTAATATCTTCGGGATTTAAGCCAAACGGAGCAAGCAATTTTTTATAATCTGTAATTGCCGTTTTAGAGAGCATATCCATATATTTATCCGCAAAATCGGATATCTCGCCTTCTTGACTGATTTGATACAAAGAATTTACCAAACAATCTGCAAAAGAATAAGCATACACATAAAACGGTAGGAAAAAGAAATGTCCGACTTGCGACCAAATATATTCACTATCCTCTCCTACTTCTACATATTCGCCCAAACTGGCTTGCATTTCTTCTTGCCAAATTTGATTTAAGCGAGCTGTACTCAACTCTCCGTTTTTACGTTCGGCATGTGCCCGGCTCTCAAAAAAGTGGAAAGCAATTTGTCGTACGGCAGTATTAATCATATCGCTTACTTTAGAAGCAATCAACGCAAGTTTTTCTTCATTATCCGGAAGCTTTTTAACCATCGCTTGGAAAGTTATCATTTCTCCGAAAACCGAAGCAACTTCTTCGGTAGTCATACGAGAATACTCATTTAATTCTCCGTTTTTAGTACGAGTCTGATGATGACAACCGTGGCCTAATTCATGGGCTAGCGTCAATACATCATTTCTTTTTCCGGCAAAATTAAGCATAAGATACGGGTGCGATTCTGCACAAACCGGAGCACAAAAAGCTCCGCTTCTTTTCCCGTCACGAGGAGGAACGTCTATCCAGTTATTATCAAAGAAATCTTTGGCAATCTTATATAATTTCGGTGAAAATTCCTTATAAGCCTCAAGCACCGTAGCAACTGCATCTGCCCAAGAATAATTACTGTCTGCACTAAACGGCAACGGAGCATTTCTGTCCCAATATGATATTTTATCCATTTTAAGCCATTTAGCTTTTAACTTATAAAAACGATGAGCAATTGAAGCATAATTTTTTCTAACCGTATCCGCCAAGGCTTTGACTGTTTCATCATTTACATTTTCGGACATATTGCGAGAAGATATAGGAGTCTTGAAACCTCTTTTATCATCTTCAATGGCTTTATCTTTTATAACCATATTATATATAAAAGTAAAAAGCTCCGAATTTTCTTTCGCTACTCGATTAATTTCCTTTCCTGCCGCGTGACGCAAATCGGCATTTTTATCAAGTAAAAGTTTGGAAATTTCGGCATCATTATAATTTTTGCCGTCAACGGTATAAACCAAACGAGAAGATGTCTCTTCATACAAACGAACCCAAGCACTTGATGATGTCAGAGATTTTTCCAACAATACTTCTTCAACAGCCTCAGACAATTCATATTTTTTGAAACGTCTTATACGTTCTAACCACGGACGATAAAATGCAGAATTTTTATTCTTAAACCATTCGGAAATTTTTTCCTGCGGTAAAGAATTAATTTCCAAACTCAAAAACACCAACGGTTTGCTGTAATCGGTAAGCTTTTCATTTATGCTTTGATAAAATGCTACCGCCTGTTGATTTTTCATTTGCGTAACCATATTCAAATAAGCGAAACCGCCTATTTTACCGGCTAAAGATGAATGTTTTTCATAACTCTTTAACGCTTTAGCAAAATCATCTCCGTTGAGTGTTCCTAATTTTCCTTTATATTTACGAGCAAAATTTTTACAAAATTTTCGATATTTTTCTAAATCCGTATTTATTTTTGCATCTTCCACACTCAAATACAGGTCGCTTAAATCCCAAGCGGGCAAATTATCATTTTTCGTCATCTAACTTTTTCTCCAGTTCTTCATAATTTTTCTTTAATTCTGCCATTTGTTCAGCTAAATCCGGATTTTCTTCATAATATTTAAGAAGTTCTTCATCCGGCTCTTCTTTAACTTGAGGGTATTCCGGAATAAAATAATAATTACTCCAAGGACGAGGTTGATTCCTCTTTACCCATTCAGAAAAACCGTGTCCGATAACTTTTGTATCACAAGCCATATTTTTTATAACCGATTTCATAACACAAAAGCTTTTTCCGTTGCAATTTGCGACATCCTCAGCCATAGCCTCGGTACAGGGAACAAAACCTCTTTTCTGCAAATCATAATGAGGAGCAAACAAAATCAAGAAAAACTCGACCAAAAATACACCGACAATTAACGACATAATAAGGCCGAACCAATGATATTTTATAAAATTAATCAACTATTTATTTCCTTGTCTTTTCATTAAAAAGCTTTCCAACATAGCTAATTCTTCACGAGTATTAGCTCCTGCAACTTCTTCGGCAGAACATTCTACCACCGCACATTTCATACCTTTTGAACGAGCGATTGCGATTGCATCTGTAAGATAATATTCTCCGGCAGCATTTTCATTACCGATTTCGGATAAAATATCAACCATAACGTTTCCGTCAAAACACATAATGCCGGAATTACATAATTTAATAGCCCTTTCCTCATCAGTAGCATCTTTAAATTCTACAATTTTTACCAACTCGCCGTTTTCAATTTTCAAACGACCGTAACGAGCAGCATCGGCAGGTGTAAAGCCTAATACAACAATAGCATATCCTTCACGACGTTTTTCAATCATTTTTTGATATGTAGCTACTGTTGTAATCGGATTGTCACCGAAAATAACCAAAACATCACCATCAAAACCTTCGATTTCTTCACGAGCGGATAAAACGGCATTTCCGGTTCCGAGTTGTTGGTGCTGAACACAAGTTTTGTGAGGTGCAACTTCTTTTTTCACCAAATCTCCATCCGGAGCAATAACGGTTACAATTTTATCTGCTTTCATTTCTTCCATTGCATCAATGATATGACGTATCATAGGTTTTCCGCACAACGGCATCATAACCTTCGGAAGATCTGATTGCATACGAGTTCCCTTACCTGCACCTAAAACAACGGCAGCAACTTTAGAATTATTCATTATATTTTCCTTTCTAACATTTTTTTAATAACTGTATTCTATATTATCAAATATATCTTATTTGTTAACAAAGGCGGTATTTTATGAAAAAACTTTTTTTTGCAATATATTTCATTAGCGCTTGTTTTTTGACAACATCTGTTTTTGCCGGAACAAGAGAAGTTAAAAACCCGATAGAGTTTGAAAAAATGAAGCAAGGACAAAATCGTCCTGCCAACCAAGTGCGAAACTACCCGGGGCTTCCCGAAGATAGTGATGAGTTGAGAGAATATATCAGAGAACGCGCTAAAAAAGCGACCAAAACATCTCAAGAACTCGTTAATCAAAACTCCGGTATGAGTATTATCAGAAGTGATGAATTTTTAGCTCAACAGGCACAGGGAGAAAAATCAACTTTCCAAAAAATATACGAACAAGCACTTGATAAAGTAAGTTTTAATAATCATCAAAAGCCTGCCGATATTTTGCCGTCAACAGCTACGGAAGCTTCTGCTACATCTGCTCCTTCCGAAGCAAAATTAGCTTCCGAATTAGCATTGGAGCAATATCGTAATCGTCCGGTCGAACAACTTGGTTTCGATGTTATTGATGTTGAGCTTCCTAACGGAGAAACAATCTCTGCTCCGGCAAAAGAACATATCCCTTATCTTTCAAGCAAAATTGAAATTATGCCGAACGGATTGGTGAGAATTAAAGAAACAGTTACGGTTATTGCAAACGGAGAAAAATTAAAATATGGTCTGTCAAAAGCATTACCAAAATATTCTATCTCTCGTGAAAATGTAAAAAACAGCACTATCCCTTATTTAACCAGTGTTAAGATTAACAATACCGAAATCGAATATGTGTTGAAAGACGAATTTGACCGTTTTTTAATTACACCTAAAAAGCAATTCCCTTTACAAAACGGAATTTACACCTATGAGTTCGATTATATCCTTGACCGTAAATTATGGTACTATGAAGACTTTAACGAATTTTATTGGGACGTAACCGGAAGCTATTGGAATTTAGCCATTACAAATGCTATTGCAACCGTCAGACTTCCGATAAATGTTCGTCCTTTGGGACAAACCCTTATGACCGGATTTTTGCCGAACAATATAACAACGGAGGGCTCTGTTATCACTCTAAATCCGCAAAACAATATTTTAGGTTTCAAATCCGCTCTTCCGTTATTTGCCGGAGAAGGAATGCACATGTTGGTTCGTATCCCCAAAGAAGGTTTTATCGAACCGGATTTCGGCAAGAAATTTAAGTGGTTTATGGAAGATTACGGTGATATTTTATTTGCTTTATTCGGTCTCGGTGCAATTTTGTGTGCTTACCTGATTTCTTGGAAAAATATCGATAAATCCGCAACAGATAATGCCAAAATAAAATATCAAAGAACACCTGCTCTATACAGAATGTTAGTAAAAGGAATATTTGACAAAGTTTCCTTCGGTGCATTTTTATTGGATATGTACAAGAGAGGCATTATCAACATTAACAAAGACGATAAAGGCATCTCTTTAATAAAGAAAACAGACAACTTTAAGTCTTTAACTTCTTCGGAAACAAAAGCAATAAAACAAATTTTCACAAATAAAGACGTTGTTTTAAGCATTACTCCGGAAGTAGCAATAAAGCTAAAAAAAGCTTATGATTTTGTAGAAAAAGACACAAACAAACGTTTGAAATGGTTATTATTAAAGCTAAACGCCGGATATGTATTATTTAGCGCATTGATGGTAATTTTAGTCGAATTAGCTATATCTTATCTGAGTATCGATATGCTAAAAACATTCGGAGTATTATTCTCCACAAGCATAACCATTGCTCTTTATTGGTTTATTTTTAATATAAACCTCAAAAACAAATGGATCAGAAGAGCTCTAAAACTGTTTGCAGTCATATTGATTGCTATTTCAATATTAATGATGACAGTATATGTTCACTTCATTTCGGCTTTAATCATTGTCGCAATGATATATACCATCTTCACATACAGCAAATTATTTGCAAAACGTGAGGGGCTGATTCGTCATAATATAGCAGAAGCCAACAACTTGATGCAAAAACTTAAAAACAATGCAGAGCAAATCATCATCGGCTATGAGTTTGCAACTCAACAACCGAATATTTATGCGTTAGATGCTGACGATAAATATAATAAATCTGCTCAAACAGAAAATGTATATAAACTGGATATAATCCCGGAGATTATAAAAATTTTATAGAAACAAATTCGAGCAAAATTGAAGGGGTAGTGAAGTTTATTCTTCACTACCCTTAAAAATTTCAGCCTTTTGAACAATGGTGTAGTTAGTTAACAACACCATAACCGCGAGCAAAGCAACATTATAGAGAACTTCGCCCAAAATACCGAATACCCAGAAATTAATCGGTAAAATTGCTCCCATAATATTGCTGAAATATAACATTAAAATAGAGCAGAACAAAGCCATAACAGCCACCGAAACTAACAATTTCAACCCGTTATCAGATGTTGATTTCAAAAATTTTATAAATGAAGGAAATTTTTGATTGTTCAAAATAAATGCAATACTGCTGTAAAAACGAACTGCAAACAAAGGCACTAAGAAACCGAAAGAAACCACTGCAAAATATATGCTTTCTATTATCCAATTAGGATTGGGTACTCTTGCAATTAATAACGCAAGAGAAGCGACCGGAGTAAGATTAACCATAATACCGAGAACAAAGGCTGCAAATAATTTCCAATCCTGATTATTGATAAGCAATACTTCTCGAACATTTATAAATTCATGTTTAACCGCAATACGATACCACGATTTCAAAAATACGCAAATCATCAAAAGTCTTAAGAAGAAAAATGTCACATACAAAGCAATATTTTGGGTATCGCATTTAAACGGAATAACTTCAGCATATTCTTGGTATCCGCAAGCTATGCTATTGTTTGTAGCAAAAGACAAAACAGCCATTAATGGTGCAAAAATACAGCACAAAACAGCAAATGATTTGATATAATATATCCACAAACCGAACGGCAAAAATGTTAAAGAAGAAAGAGATATTTCATTTTTTCCCTTATTTTCGCTTATTCTTTCATCACCGATTTTTTGAATTTTTTCGGCAATTTGAAGCAATTTTTCTTTCATAGTTAAATCTCCTTTACTGTTGTAACACCTTTGACTGCCTTAATTTTACTGATTATCCCGTCATCAGCAAACGCAAAACCTCCGGGCAGCTCTATGCGTATATCCCATTCGTTATTTTCAGGTTTAATATAAACCTTATTAGGTCCGTTTCTATCCTTTTGCAAAATTTCGCGTACGGGATGAACGGCTCCAATATCGCTTATATGAATTATAATACCGTTTGAAACATCTGCAATAGCTTTATCCAAAGTTTCAACACTGTTTATTAAAACTCGAGGACTTCCGTCTTCGCTTTGTTTTTCAATTGTTGCACTTACCAATAGCGGAAATCCCGAATTAATAATATCTTCGCTGCGATTAAGCGTTTCAGAAAATACAAATCCTTCAAAGCCGCCGGTACTGTCGGTTAAACCCAGAATAGCAAATTTATTTCCTTTTTGTGAAACTCTTTTTGAAAAAGAACTCACACAACCGGCCAGTTTTGCACGCAAAGAATCTCCGACTTGCAAACCGCGAAATACTTCACTGCAACTTTTAACTCCTAACTTTTCCATACCTACCTGATAGCTGTCTAACGGATGCGCAGATAAATAAAAACTTATCGCCTCAGCTTCAAGATTAAGTCTTTCCAATTCCGGCCAATCGGGAGCTTCTTTCAGACGAACCTGTGCAGATATTTCTTCTGCTCCGAACAAAGAAGTTTGACTGCTTGTTTTGAGTTCACAACTTGAGCTGATATGCTGAATAATATTATCTATATTTGCAAATAATTTTCCGCGATTTTTATCTAAACAATCAAATGCCCCTGCTTTTATAAGTTGTTCAAGTTGTTTGCGGTTTATTTGCTTTATATCCATTCTGTGAATAAAGTCGGATATATCCTTAAATTTACCGTGAGCTTCCCTCTCGGCAACAAGAGCTCTCATATTTGCTTCACCCACACCTTTTATCGCAGCCAAAGCATAGAAAATCTTATTATCTTTTACCGTAAATTCATAGCTGGAATTATTAATATCAGGTTGAACAACCTGTATTCCCATTTTTTTACATTCTTCTTTGAAAAACTTTAACTTATCGGTATTGATGATATCCATTGTCATCGTCGCACTCATAAACTCTACCGGATAATGAGCTTTCAAATATGCGGTTTGATATGATATCAAAGAATATGCCGCTGCGTGAGATTTATTAAATCCGTACGAAGCAAATTTTTCCATTTGATCAAAAATACTTGTTGCAGTATCTCTATCAATTCCTTTTGCAACCGCACCATCGGTAAAAATAGCACGGTGTTTTACCATTTCTTCGGCAATTTTTTTACCCATTGCCTTACGCAACTTATCTGCGGCACCTAAAGTATAACCGGCTAATTCCTGAGCAATTTTCATAACCTGCTCCTGATAAACCATAATACCGTAAGTATTTTTCAAAATAGGTTCCAAATCAGGATGCAGATAAGCAATTTCTTCTTCTCCGTGTTTGCGACGAATATAGCTCGGAATATTATCCATCGGCCCCGGACGATACAACGACACAATAGCGATAAGGTCTTCAAAACGGTCAGGTTTTATCTGCTTATGTACTTCTTTCATTCCTGCAGATTCAAATTGGAACACACCGGCGGTATCTCCTCTTTGCAAAAGTTCATAAGTAGCTTCATCATCCAAAGGCAAGGTATCGACATCAATATCAACCCCATGATTTAATTTTATTAAATCAACAGCTTTTTTAATGGTTGTAAGAGTTTTTAATCCCAAAAAGTCAAATTTTATCAATCCGGTTTCTTCAATATATTTCATATCATATTGAGTAACCGGCATATCTGCTTTCGGATCTTTATAAAGAGGAACTAACAAATCGAGAGGTCTGTCACCGATAACCACACCGGCTGCGTGCATACCGGTATTTCGATACAATCCCTCAAGTTTCATCGCTATTTCAAAAAGTTTATTAACTTGCGGGTCCTCTTGTCGCATTTCTTCTAATTCTGCAACTTGCTCAAGAGCTTGCTTCAAACTGGGTTGTTTTCCTTGAGCTGGAGGCGGAATCATCTTACTTATTCTATCCGCTTGAGAATACGGCATTTGCAACACACGAGCCACATCTCTGATTACGGCTTTTGACTGCAATTTACCATAAGTAATAATTTGTGCTACATGATCTATACCATATTTGTTTTGCACATATTCTATTGTTTTATAACGATTTTCCTGACAAAAATCGACATCAAAGTCCGGCATATTAATACGTTCGGGATTTAAGAAACGTTCAAAAAGCAAATCTAATTTCAACGGATCCAAATCGGTAATACGTAAAGACCAAGCAACGATAGAACCTGCACCGGAACCACGTCCCGGCCCGACAGGAACGCCATTATTTTTTGACCACTTAATGAAATCCGCCACAATAAGAAAATATCCGGCAAATCCCATTTTCTCAATAACGCTTAATTCATATTCAAGACGCGCATAATATTTTTTATCAATCTCACGTTTTTGCTCTTCGGTCATTCCTTCAAAATAAACATTTAATTTCATAAGTTTATTCAGACCGATATATGCCTGTTCTCGAATATACTCATTTTGAGTTTTCCCTTCCGGACATTCAAAAATCGGAAGCAACGGAGCAACAAACTCAAGCATAAAATTACAACGTTTTGCAATCTGAACCGTATTTGCCGTAGCTTCCGGCAAATCTTTGAACAGTTCCAGCATTTCTGTTGTCGTTTTCAAACGTTGATTCGGAGAATAGTGCGGACGATTCTCATTAGCAACATATTCCCCCATGGCAATACAAACCAAAGCATCATGAGCTTCATACATTTCGGCATCAAAGAAAAATGCCTCATTTGTTGCCACTAAAGGGATATTATGTTTATATGCAAAATCCAAAAATACCGGCTCGGTTTTAGTTTCTTTATCCAAGCCGATACGAGAGATTTCCATATACAAACGATCACCATAGACTTCTTTGAGTTGCAGTATAAAATCTTCCGCTTCATCAATACGATTTTCCAGGATTAATCGCCCGGCCTGACCATCGGCACCGGCAGTTAAAACAATTAATCCTTCATTATATTTTTTCAAATCTTCAAGTGTAATTTGCGGTTTTTCCGCCATAGAAGTAAGGCCACCTAAATAAGATTGTTGCATAAGTTTTATAATATTCATATAACCTGCTTGATTTTGAACAAGCAACACAATCTTATCCGGCTCTACAATTTTTCCTTTAGATTTGAGAACATCATCTGCATCGGGATTACGCAAATACATCTGCGTTCCCAAAATAGGTTTAACCCCGCATTTCGGAGCCATCGCCGAAAAAGCTTTTGCGCCAAACATTGTTGAAGTATCGGTTACCGCAACGGCAGGAAAACCCATCGCCGCAATTTTTTCGGTAAGTGCGGGCATCTTCATTGCCCCCTCTAACAGAGAGTATGCCGAATGCACTCGCAAATGTACAAATTGCGGACTAATCATACTGTTTTCCTAAATTACCAAGAAACACCGCTGATACAACGTTCAGGATGTTTTTCGCAAATTTCCTTGTCGGAATTCATTTCATATAAACGACGGCGATTTTCTTTTAACTCTCCGGCTGCGCATCCGGTAATTACTAAAACAAACAATATAAGTAAAAATTTTTTCATATTTTTTCCTAAAATTTAAATGTAAATTTAAGAGCAAAGAATATCATCAAAACCATAAATATTCTTGCTAAATGTCGAAACCATAAACTACGGTTGTATTCCGCAGAACTTCTCCATGTTCCCAATAAAAGAGAAAAAGAATAGAAAATCATTGAAAAAGAAGAAGCTAAATACAAAATTGTCAAAACAACCGTAGATGTTTCGATAGGATTATTCGGAGATACATAATAAGAAAGAATAGTATATCCCTTGAGCTTATGAAGCAGCATTTTACCGAAAAAACGGCTCAAGAAAGTAATTATGGGCAAACCGAGAACGCCAAACTTCCAAAAAGTACTGGCTAATCCTATCTCCCCGTCCATTAACTTTTTAAACATAGCACTCAAAATCCTTTTATTATTAAACAGGATTTATAATGTTACAAACTGCCGTTTTGTGCAAGCAAATTTTATCAGTTTTGCCTATACTAAAAATAACGAACAATCTTCTTATACGGTTTAAGTCCCAATTCTTTATGAACATCTGCTATTTTTGCAGAATATTCGCCCCATTGAGTAT
>JAFYRQ010000005.1 GCA_017546885.1 Alphaproteobacteria bacterium | reverse complement strand
TACGAGGCAATCAAAGTCTGGATTGGGGGAACGAAGATATAGTTACCGACTATCATTGCACAGATGAAATTCCGGGCAATAAGATAGATTTAATCATTACCGCAATCATTGCAGCATACGGTTTGCCTATGCCTAAGGTAGTAAATGCCACAGGTTCTTCTTGTACCGGTGTTTTAGATACAATGAATGTGTTGGCAAATACAGATATTGATATAAGAACGTTTAAGAAAATTGTTGCCGAGAAAAGAGCCGCAATAGCAAATATCGATAAAATAGAAATCTGCGAAGCGGATAAAATAATTACCGCCGTTGAAAATCAAAACAGCCTGACAACACAAGAACGCAGTATCGCTTCATTATTAGCAACAAAAATGGCAGCAGGCGTTTCGCATTTATTAATTGACATTCCTGTCGGCTCAAGAGCAAAAGTTAAAACATCGCAAGAAGCTATGCACCTTCGCAAACTTATCGAATATGTAAGTGATATGTTAGGACTTAATGTTGATATTACCATTACTGACGGCAGTGAACCTATCGGAAACGGAATCGGAGCGGCATTAGAAGCTCGAGATGTTATGAAGGTACTCAAAAATAAAGAAGATGCCCCTGATGATTTAAAAGAAAAAGCTTTGTTTATGGCCGGAAGAATTTTAGAATTTGATCCTAAATTGCGTGGCGGACAAGGTTATTTGGTTGCAAAAGAAATGTTAAAGAGCGGAAAAGCTTTTGACACATTTGAACAGATATTGAAAAAACAAGGTAAAAAAGAACCTACTCAGCTCGGACATTTAACCAGAGATATTGTTGCCGACAAAGCCGGAAAAATTGAACGAATCAATACTTCTTTAATCAGCAGAATTGCCGTTTTAGCCGGTGCCGGACAATATGCCGGTGCAGGTATCGATTTATTCCACAAAGTCGGAGATAATGTTGCGGCAGGGGATATTTTATATCGAATTTACTCGTGCAATCAAAATGATTTCGCTTTTGTTTCTTCGGTTATTGAAAGCGGAAAAACAGGTTTTGACATCGAATAGAAAAAATAAAATAAAAATTTATAAAAAAAATTAGCCGTTGCTCTTGCATCGGCTTTTTTTCATCCCTATATAAGCAAATAGAAATGATAAACATATACAAGGATTAAAAAATATGAGTAAAGTTATAGGTATTGACCTTGGTACAACAAACTCCTGCTTTGCCGTTATGGATGGTAAAGATGCTAAGGTTTTGGAAAACAGCGAAGGCGCAAGAACAACTCCTTCAATTATCGCTTTTACCGACAGTGAACGTTTGGTAGGTGCTGCCGCAAAACGTCAGGCAGTTACCAACCCGGAAAACACATTGTTTGCCATTAAGCGCTTAATCGGCCGTCGTTTTGATTCTGCCGAAGTAGAGAAAGATAAGCAACTTGTTCCTTTCAAAATCATCCCCGGTGATAATGGTGATGCTTGGGTAGAAGTTAAAGGTCAAAAATATGCTCCTTCACAAATTTCTGCTATTGTTTTACAAAAAATCAAAGAATATGCCGAAGCTTATTTGGGTGAAACTGTAGATAAGGCTGTTATTACCGTTCCTGCTTACTTTAACGACTCACAAAGACAAGCAACCAAAGATGCCGGCAAAATTGCAGGATTAGATGTTTTGCGTATTATCAACGAGCCGACAGCCGCAGCTTTGGCCTATGGTTTGGATAAAAACACAACCGGAACCATTGCCGTTTATGACTTGGGTGGCGGTACTTTCGATATTTCTATTTTGGAAATCGGCGACGGTGTGTTTGAAGTAAAATCTACCAATGGCGATACTTTCTTGGGTGGTGAAGATTTCGACCAAAGAATCGTAAACTATTTGGCTGATGAATTCAAAAAAGAAAGCGGTATTGATTTGAAAAATGACCGTTTGGCTTTGCAAAGATTAAAAGAAGCTGCAGAAAAGGCAAAAATCGAACTTTCTTCTGCAACTCAAACCGATGTTAATTTGCCGTTTATCACTGCAGATGCAACAGGTCCTAAACACTTAAACATCAAAATGACCCGTGCAAAACTCGAATCTTTGGTTGATGATTTGATTGAACGCACAGTTGCTCCTTGTAAAAAAGCTTTGGCAGATGCAGGTTTAAGCGCCGGAGAAATCAAAGAAGTTATTTTGGTAGGCGGTATGACACGTATGCCAAAAGTTCAAGAAAAAGTGAAAGAAATTTTCGGTAAAGAACCGCATAAAGGTGTTAACCCTGATGAAGTGGTTGCAGTAGGTGCCGCTATTCAAGGCGGTGTATTGATGGGTGATGTTAAAGACGTATTGTTACTCGACGTTACTCCTTTGTCTTTAGGTATCGAAACCTTGGGAGGGGTATTCACTCGCTTGATTGACAGAAATACAACTATTCCGACACGCAAGAGTCAAGTATTCTCAACTGCCGAAGATGGTCAAACTGCTGTTACTATTCGCGTATTCCAAGGTGAACGTGAAATGGCTGCAGACAACAAATTGCTCGGTCAATTTGATTTGGTAGGTATTCCTCCGGCTCCTCGAGGTTTGCCACAAATTGAAGTTACATTTGATATTGATGCAAACGGTATTGTTAATGTTTCTGCTAAAGATAAGGCTACCAACAAAGAACAAGTTATCCGTATTCAAGCCAGTGGCGGTTTGTCTGATGCCGACATCGAAAAAATGGTAAAAGATGCAGAAGCAAATGCAGAAGCAGATAAGAAGAAAAAAGAAGTTGTAGAAGCCAAGAATCAAGCAGAAAGTTTGGTTCATGCAACCGAAAAAACTTTGAAGGAAAATTCTGATAAGATTTCAGGTGCAGACAAAGAAGCTATTGAAACAGAAATCAGAGCTCTTAAAACTGCTTTAGAAGCTGACGATATCAGCATGATTAAAGAAAAAACAGAAAGTTTAATGCAGGCTTCTTTGAAACTTGGCGAAGCTATGTATAAACAAGCCGGTGCAACAGCTGATACACAAGGTGCTCAAGGTCCGGATATGGGAACAGAGCAACCTAAAGATGATGTTGTTGACGCAGACTTTGAAGAAGTAAAATAATTTCTCTTCATTAAAAACAAAAGGCTTCCTTTCGGAAGCCTTTTTGTTTTACAGATTAGGATTTTAGTTGCGAACAATCTCCTCAGCAAGTTTTTCAAGCTCGTCAATATACTTAGAAACAAGGTTGATGCCTTCTTGCCAAAAAGCAGGATTAGAAGCATTAATTCCGAAATGAGCCAAAGCCTCTCGATAATTTTCAACTCCTCCCATCTTCAACATTTGCAGATATTTATCCGCAAAGTTTTCTACCGTATTACTCTTATACAGCTCATACAATGCGTTCACAACGCAAGATGAAAAACAGTACGAGTAAACATAGAATGAATAATGGAAGAAATGAGGAACCGAGCTCCATATCGGTGCAATATCAGAAATATCGACACTCTTTCCGAGATATGAACCCATAAAATCCATCCATACGTTGTCGAGATTCTCGGCTGTAAGTTCTCCTTTTGCTCGCTGCTCATGAGCAAAATGCTCAAAACAGTGGAAAGCAACCTGGCGGAACGATGTATTTATCATATTCTCTACATGTCCGGCCAAAAGTGTAAATTTGCTGCGAGCATCGTTTTCTTTTTCCAACAAAGATTGAAACACAAGCTGTTCAGCAAAAATAGAGGCTGTTTCTGCTTGTGCGCAAGACTTTGCTCGTCCCAATTCTCCCTGCTCTTTACTCAGGTATTCATGCACGGCATGACCAAGCTCATGAGCCATAGTCATAACATCTTTTGCAGTTCCTCCAAAGTTGAGGAAAACCATAGGCAAATATCCTACCGGCATTTCCATGCAATATGCACCGCTATCTTTGCCTGAATAAGGATAGTAGTCTATCATATTCTCGTCAAAGAACCTTTTTGCAACTAAGGTAAACTCTTCTGAAAATTCTGCAAAAGCATTCAAAACAATGTCTCTTGCCTCTTCAATAGAGTATTTTTCTGTTTCCTTGGCAAACGGATAAGGAGCATTTCTGTCCCAATATCTGATAGAGCCTTGTTTGAACATTTCTGCCTTGAGACGATAGTAACGATTTGGAACATTATAGTGATTCGCAACGATGGTTGAAACCAAATTATGCAAATCGTCCTTATCGATATTGTTGCTCATATTTGCTTCGTGCTCCGGATATTCGTATCGGTGCCAATCAAAATTGATTTGACGAGAACGGACAAGCGCATTGTAGATTGTTGTAAACAATGCTCTGTGTTGTTCATATTGCTCGACCATAGTTTCTCCGGCAATACGACGTGTTACCGGAGATTCAGACATTTGCAACCGCAAAACCTGTCCCTCATTGTACTGCTCACCCTTGACCGTAAACACCATCTTTGCACGAGTTTCATCATACAAACGTACCCAGTAGTCTTCAACACTGCTGACATCGGCAAATACCTGTTCCATCTCAACCGGCAAATAGTGCGGCTTAAAACGAAGTAAGTTTGTCAGCCAGGCAAAATCTCCTACCGACAAAACTTGCTTTAGAGCATCAATATCAAGTTTGTCGGCATTGACAATCTCGGTAGTGAAGAAGATTAATGACTTACTACACTCTCCGATGCCATCATTGATATTTTGATAAAACACCGAGATTTCCTCGTCATTAAGTTTGGTAGAATGCAACAAGTATGCATACGAAGATATTTTCTCCTTTTGAGCACACAGCTCAGAATACTCCTTAACACAACCGGCAAAACGCTTCGGAGATAATCTCTTCACTTTGTTTTGATACCGATTGCAAAAAGCGACACATTCTCTTTGAAGTTTCTGCAAAGCTGATTCAGCCTGTGCAGGGGATGTAAACACACCCGAAAGATCCCAATTTTCTTTCATAAGCGATAATGTATTAATGGTTAAAAATAAAATAATTAAATTCAATAGATGTTTTGTAACATTATTTTTGTCAAAAATCAAGTTTTTTACACAAAAAAGGACTTCCTTTAAGGAAGTCCTGCCACTATCGGTGTTTGGATTTTTTGCCGAACCAATAGCCGATAAGAAATGAAATAATTAGTATCAGCATACACACTTTAGGATTTTCAAAGGCTCAGATTATATCTGAACCTTTGGTGAAACAATTACCGCAATTACTTACGATGCTGCTCGTTTACCCCCTCGAGATAGTCTTGATATCCCTGCCCCTCGAGATAGCTCTGGAAGTATGCAGATGTCTCGGCTGAAACCTTATCCTCAAGGATTTCATTGATAATCTCTTGCGAAACCTCAGCCTTTGACTTTATCTGGTTTTTGATGTACCCCCATTGATCACTTACCTGACGGATATCAATGTAGAGAACATCATCTTTGACGATGGCTACCACCTCGTACCAATCGCCTTTGAACATTTGTGCAAGAAGCTTAGCCTCGTACGGAACATTCTTTGATGTCGCATAATGAGGAAATCTTTTGTCTGCTAATTTAATCATAAAATAATTGTATTTATAGTTTGTAACTATAAACAATGTAGCTTATTTGTCTTTTTTTGTCAACATAGAGTTTTAATATTGATTCATTCTCGTTTTTGTGTTAGTTTCACTCTACTTTTCTAAATTATTAATCATTAAATTATTTGCTTTATGGAAGAACTTAGAATTGCCGTTTGGATTTTTAGCGGTATTACGATGACCACTTGCCTGCTTTTCTTGTTTTTAATTAAACAGTGGGAGTATCGACATCCCCGTATATTTACGGAAAAAGCAACATTGAAAGAAAAACAACAGTATAAAAAAATGGTAGTGGCGATGATGAACACCATTTTACTGTATATAATGCTGTTTATATTGGTGCTTTCGTTTATGTCGTACGGCAACCTGCCACTCGGAGTTTGGCTGGTATGCGGTTTTGGAATTTTGTATGTGATTACTACATTTATCTCTATTTTCAGAAATAAATAAATTTAGAGATATAATTGTGCTAACATGCAAATTGCACAACAAAAGGACTATTCTTAGGAAAGTCCTTTTTCATATGCAATAAAAGAAAAAGGTTGCAATTCTCTTGCAACCTTTTTTGATTTTAAGTTCAATTCAGATAATCTTCCGCCGTTTTAACGAAAAGTGCGGAGTTCCTAATCAACAGTTACCTTATTCCACAAATTTTCAAAAGGAACATCTTCGCTAATCTTGGTTATCACAACCTCGACCTTAGAGAAGTGAGTAAACCTCTTATACCTGCGGTAGGCAAAAAGATTTCCTCGCTCGTCCTTCCATACTGTAACTTTGTTAGGCTTGTAGGCATCGCCTGTGCAACGACTTTCATCATAGACAGTTTCAACAATCTTTCCTGTTGTATAGTCCGGATATACGACAACACCACCATAAGCTTTGCACTCAGCACTCGAAACAGGCCAAATAAAAATGTGGTTGTCACCGGCATCAACAGTCACTCTATCCCCGGGAATAATCGCTATACGACGAAAGCGGTCTTCCTCAACATCGTAGATTCGCACTGCCAACTGATTGTTTTCCATGTCAACGATTTGAAGCTTTTTTGTTAATTCCATAACAAACAAATGATTTTAATAGTTAGACAATATAATTGATTTTCAATATGAAGATAGTACGATATTTTATTGCAAAAATCAAGCGTTTTTGTCTAATTTCTAAAAACATAAAAAGGCTGCAAATTTTGCAGCCTTTTTCGTATTCCTGTAAACGATTAACGTTTTGAGAATTGATATGAACGACGAGCCTTTTTGAGACCGTATTTTTTACGTTCAACAACACGATCGTCACGAGTTAAGAAGCCAGCCTTTTTCAAAACTGTTCTCAATTCCGGTTCATATTCATTCAAAGCTTTTGAAATACCGTGTTTGATAGCACCGGCTTGACCTGACAAACCACCACCGCTAACTGTACAAACTACATCAAATTCATTGATACGGTTTGTAATTTCGAACGGTTGGTTGATAACCATTTTCAATACCGGACGTGCAAAATAAACATCGATATCTTTAGAGTTTACGGTAATGTTACCTTTACCCGGTTTAATCCAAACGCGAGCAACAGCATCTTTTCTTTTACCTGTAGCATAAGAGCGACCGAATTTATCGCGATTTGGTTTGCGAACTTCAGTTTTTTCAGCACTTACTTTAATATCTTTTAATGATTCAACTTTAGTCATTAGAGAGCACTCCTCTTATTCTTCGGGTTTTTGCCTGCAATATCCAAAACAACAGGGTTTTGAGCAGCATGAGGATGATTTTCACCAGCATAAACCTTGAGCTTTGTCATTTGTTGACGGCCAAGAGGATTACGTGAAATCATTCTTTCAACAGCTTTTTCTACAACACGACCAGGGAATTTGCCTGCCAAGATTTTTGCAGGAGTGGTTTCTTTAATACCACCAATCCAACCTGTATGTCTGTAATAAACTTTATCGGTTAATTTTTTACCGGTTAATCTAACTTTGTCTGCATTGATAACAATTACATAGTCACCGCAGTCCAAGTTTGGAACAAAACTAGGTTTGTGTTTACCGCGCAAAATCTTTGCAACTTCAGCTGCAAGACGGCCCAATACAACACCTTCTGCATCAACTACGTACCATTTTCTTTCAATGTCAGATGGTTTTGTAGCATAAGTATTCATATTTTCTCTCTTTATAAAATATTGTTAAATTCTCGCTAAATATACATTAAAGATTATCTTTGTCAACATAAAAAAACATAGTGTTTTCAAACACATAAAAAGCGGTATATAAATACCGCTTTTTATATCATTGTTTTTACTAAAATATGGCGATTATTTTTGAATATCAGATAAAACTTTCATTGAAATTATTTTATCAGGGTTAGAAACCATACCGTTCGGACCATATCCGCGTTTGATATTATCAACATATTCCATACCCGAAATCACTTGTCCCCATACGGTGTATTGGCCATCTAAAAAGCTTGATTTTTCAAAACAAATGAAGAACTGGCTGTCGGCAGAATTCGGATTCGATGCTCTGGCCATTGAAACTGTTCCTCTTAAATGTGGTTTATTATTAAATTCGGCAGCTAAATTTCTACCGCTTCCTCCGGTACCGTTACCGAACGGATCGCCTGTTTGAGCCATAAAACCGTCAATTACGCGGTGAAATTTCAAACCATCATAAAAACCTTCTCTAACCAATTCTTTAATACGTGCCACATGATTAGGTGCAACATCAGGATACATTTGAATCAATACATCGCCGTCTTTTAGCTTTAACAATATTGTATTTTCAGGATCTTTTACGTCATAAGCCGATGCAGAACTGATTGACAAGCCTAACATCAACAAAAAACTTCCGATAAATTTTAACATTTTAACATCTCCTTTAGTTTATATAATTCTTCCAAAGCCTCTCTGGGGCTTAAGTTGTCGGGATTAACATTTTCAAGAGCCTGTATCACAGGTGATTGAATAGTTTTTTCCTCTTCTTTTTCTTTCAAACTTGCAAACAAAGGCAAATCGTTTGCAAGTTCTTTAATATTGGCATTTTTCTTATCATGCTCTAAAGAATCCAATACTTGTTCCGCTCTTTTGACGGCAACGTTCGGCAATCCTGCCAACTTCGCAACATGAATACCATACGAACGATCCGCCGCACCATCTATAACTTCGTGCAAAAAGATTACTTCATCGTTAAATTCCTTGATTTTCATACAATGTAACGACATTTTTTTGAGTTTGCTGACCAACGACGTAAGCTCGTGGTAGTGAGTAGCAAACAGTGCTCGACTTTTGTTGACCTCATGCAAATGTTCAACCACCGCCCAAGCGATTGACAAGCCGTCAAATGTCGCAGTTCCTCTTCCGATTTCATCTAAAACGACTAAAGAACGTTCATCTGCTTGATTCAAAATACCGGCAGTTTCCACCATTTCAACCATAAACGTTGAACGACCTCTTGCTAAATCATCCGAAGCACCGACACGAGAGAACAGTTTATTGACGACTCCGATATGAGCAGATACGGCAGGAACATAAAATCCGGCTTGAGCCATAACAGCAATTAAAGCATTTTGACGCAAGAAAGTAGATTTACCTGCCATATTCGGTCCGGTAATCAGCCAAATATTGCTGTTATCTTCCCCTAACTTACAATTATTACCGACAAAACTTCCGCTGTGTTCTGCTTCTATTGCTGCTTCAACAACCGGATGACGACCTTCTTCAATTTCAAAAGCAAGAGAATTATCAACTACCGGACGACAATATTTTTTCTCGGCAGATAAATCGGCTATTGCCGCTCCGACATCTAACTCGGCTATTGCCTTTGCCGTGCGTGATATGTCATCGGCAGATGCTTTTACCAAAGCAACCATATTGTCAAAAAGTTGCAATTCCATTGCTAAAGCTTTATCCGTTGCACCACGGATTTCATTTTCAATTTCCGTCAACTCAACCGTAGTAAAACGAACGGCATTTAAGACAGATTGACGATGAATAAAGTTTTTGTTCTCAAGCATCTCTGTCGCAAATTTTGCGGGAACTTCAACAAAATATCCTATAACATTATTATATTTTATCTTTAGGTTCGATATTCCCGTCTCGTTGATATATTTATCTTGCATTTGCAAAATAATTTGCTGACTGTTATGCTTTAAATTACGAATTTCATCCAAAGGAGGATAATATCCTTCTTTTATAAAACCTCCGTCACGAGCCAATAAAGGCAACTCATCCGCAAGTGCTCGTTCTACCTCATCCACCAAATTTTCGTGATTGCCGAATTTTTGAGTAATTTCCGATAATGCAATCGGCATTTCTTTTACAATATTATGACGAACACCTGCCAAAATATTTTTTAATTGCGGTAAAGTTGATAGAGTAGTTTTAATCGCTGCCAAATCTCTCGGACCGCCTCTTCCCAAACTTAAACGGGAAATAGCTCTTTCTACATCAGGACACCCTTTTAGCAACGACCTTACATCTTGACGAATAAATTCTTCGTTTATAAAGAACTCTACAACATCAAGACGTTTATTTATCTCATCAACATCAACAAGCGGACTCGATATTCTTGAAGAAAGCATACGAGCACCGATTCCCGTAACCGTTCTGTCAACAACACTTAATAGCGAACTGTTGCGAACTGTTGAGGCAGATTCGACCAATTCCAAACTTCGACGAGTTGCTCCGTCTATTTCCATAACCTGATGTTCATATACTTTTATCGGTCTTTCAATTCTGGGGATTTGTCCTTTTTGAGTGGTTTCTATATAATCAATAAGGATACCGGCAGCAGTTACTTCCGCACGACTAAAGTTTCCGTAAACCTCCAAACTCTCAACCTTAAAAAGATTCAATAAATTTCTTTTGGCGTTTTCACTATTGAAACGAGCTTGTGGTAAAACAGATAATTGACGACGATAATCGTTGAATACTTCAAACAGTTGCGGATTCTGCTGATAGGAATCTGAAATCAAAATCTCTACCGGATTAAGACGAGAAAGCAATGCACTTATTTGCACTCTTTCACTTTTGCCGATAATCGCAATATTTTCCGTATAAAAATCGCCGGTAGATAAGTCGAGCCATGAAGCCCCTAACGAATCGTTCATTCTTACCAGACAAAGTAAAAAATTATTTTTTCTGGAATCAAGCAAATTATCTTCGGTTAAAGTACCTGCGGTTACCAATCTTATAACATCTCTTTTTACAACTGCTTTATAGCCGCGCTTTTTAGCCTCTTTCGGATCTTCAAGCTGTTCGCAAATTGCAACCTTATAACCTTGTCTTATCAAACGAGCCAAATAATTTTCATACGCATGAAACGGCACTCCGCACATCGGAATATCTTCACCGTTATATTGTCCTCTTTTGGTCAGAGTAATATCAAGTGCTTTAGATGCAATAACCGCATCCTCAAAAAACATTTCATAAAAATCGCCCATGCGGTAGAACAACAAATATTCCGCATAGTTTTTTTTCGTCTCAAAATATTGCGCCAACATTGGCGTTAAACCGGTTGTTTTATCTTCTGCCATTTTTTTATCTTGTTATAATTTATAAAATTTAAACTTATTATATATTACAATTCTTTCTAGTCCACGATTTTAGAGGTTTTATACAATGATTAAGCGAGAAAGCAAACTTTTTAAAATAGAAAAAGACTCTAATTTTGCCAGTCGTATTCTGATTTTATCTCTTCCTTCTTCTTTAGTTTTTATTATGTTGGTAGCATTGAGATTGTTGCCGGGTAATATTGCGGTTATAGCTTATTCTTCAATAGTGCTTTTTAATATTGTATGGTTATTTCCTTTAACTTTTGAACTGCAACAGTTGAAAAAGTATATCATTAATCTGTCGCAAGAAAATCAAGAAAAATTGGAAGATTTAGAGATTACCGAAAGTGAAACTTTGGACATTGCAAATGCAATTAACGAAATGCATCGTTTCTGGTCCAACAAGGCTGAAACCTTAGAAGCTCAAACTATTTCGGACACGGCTGTGTTAGATACACTCCCCGACCCTATCTTAATGATTGACAAAGACGGCAATATTTTGGGAGCTAACGGTTCTGCTCACAAATTATTGGGCGAAAACATTACCGAAAAAAATGTGGAAGAAATTTTTAACTCAAACAATTTTATCAATGCAGTTGCAAAAGTTTTACACCAGGAAAGCGATGCGGAAAATTTAATTTTCTACGTCGGAAACGAAAATAAAAAACAAGATAAACAAAAAAAATTATATGCTCATATTAAACGTTTACCATGGATTTCCAAGGGAAGAGCCGTTGCCGTTATATCCATTTATGATATGACTAAAGCGATGAAAGTTGAAAAAATGCAATCCGACTTTGTTGCCAATGCCAGTCATGAATTAAGAACACCATTATCCATTATTTCGGGCTTTATCGAAACATTGCAAACCTCCGCAAAAGACGATCCCGATGCTCAAAAGCATTTCTTAAAAATTATGGCAGAACAAGCAAACTATATGTCAATTTTAATTGAAAATCTTCTTTCTTTATCTCGTATCGAATTAAATCAGGACAATCCTCCTGAAGAAAAAATCGTTATCAATCCGATAATTGAAGATGCTGTTAATGCTTTATCCTTAAAAGCACAAGATAAAAAAATGAATTTTGAAATTAATGTTGATGACAGCGTACCTGAAATTACGGCAGATAAATCTCAAATACGTCAGCTATTACAAAATCTTTGTGATAACGCGATTAAATATGGTGATGAAAATACAACCATAAAAATAGATGTTACCTTAGCCAACAAAGTTCCTCATTCAAAAACATATCAAGTGGGTGAAGGAAATGCAATTGCAATAGCTGTTAATAACCAAGGTATGCCCATAGGAAACGATGAACTTGGTCGTCTTACCGAGAGATTTTATCGTGTTCAAGCCCATAAAGATAAAAACATCAGAGGAACAGGTTTAGGCTTAGCTATTGCAAAACACATCCTTATCAGACATAAAGGCAATATGCGTGTCACATCGGATAAAGATGAAGGAACAACCTTTACCATCTTTATTCCGATAGAACAACTTTAAGCTTATATCTCCGGTGACGGATATATAATAACAGGTTGTCCTGCCTCGCTATCCTCTCCTTGATTAATTTCACAAAGAGGAAGTTTATAGAAGTGAATAAAAGTTACCGGTTTCATATCGGTAGCTTTTTCTATACGTCGTCTGATTTGAGTCCTGACAAAATCTAAAATTGAGGTTTCTTTATATTTTAACTCGACAACGGCTTTTGGTAATAATTCTGAAACCTCAGAAACGATATTATCTCGCAGTTCAGAAAAAGAATCCGGTTCCCAAATATCTTTTGAGGATACGCGTAGAGCCAACAATTCCCAATTTTCATTAAAAATCACACTTATAAAAACACTACCGTTATATGCAATCTGTTTACGACGTTTTACGACTTCCGAACTTAAAGAAACAATTTCTTTTCGATCAACGGCCAAAATATCGGTAGGTATGCTGTTTTGTTGCTTTACCCCATCTTTATTTACAAGCAGAACATCACCATTTTCAACACTTATTACCTCATCAATTCCGCAAGTCTCGGCAAAATATTTATGTTCACGAATATATTTTCTGTCCCCGTGAACCGGTAAAACTATTTTCGGACGTAAAATTTCATACATTTGCTTAATTTCTGCTTTACTGCAATGACCGGAAGTATGAACCAAAGCATCTTTATCCGTAATGACATTAACCCCTTGGGCAATAAGTTTTTCCTGCATATCATTTATTTTTTCTTCGTTTCCGGGAATAATCTTTGAAGAAAAAATAACTGTGTCTCCCTTGGTTAATTTTATATCTTTACTTTGTCCGTTTACAATTGATGATAATGCACTTCGATAGTTTGCTTGTGAACCGGTGCATATATATAATGCTTTATCATAAGGAATGGCTGACGCGTCTTTTATATCATACACGGGAGGTAAATCACTAAAGTACCCCAGTTCTTTAGCCGTTTTTACGTTATACAACAGACTTCTCCCTAATAATATCGGGGTACGGCCGGCCTGATGTGCGGCTAAAACTAAACTTTCCAATCTGGTCAGATTAGAGGCAAAACAAGTAGTAACTATCGTATTCGGCAAACCGGGAATAAGCTCCGACAAACAATCTCTAACTTCTGATTCGCTTGGTTGAGGATTGTCTATCAATATGTTGGTAGAATCGCAAAC
Source organism: Alphaproteobacteria bacterium (assembly GCA_017546885.1). Classification (GTDB taxonomy): domain Bacteria; phylum Pseudomonadota; class Alphaproteobacteria; order RF32; family CAG-239; genus JAFUYI01. Next base: position 6,756 of record JAFYRQ010000005.1, on the reverse strand, counting down.
TAACATATCTACTTCCTTATCTCCGTATGCTTTTAATTGCTCATAATTTGTAGATAATATACCCGTTTTACCATTGTCAAAACGCCAATCCGTAGCATGAATAATTGTTCCTGATTGTGTGGTAATTGCCAAAGCTGAAGTTTCGGGTACAGAGTGAACAACCGATATAAATTCAACTTCAAAATCAGCGAGTTTTACCATAGGGTTTTCATTTATTGAAACAAGCTCGACCTGCTGTTCAAGATTGTATTCTTTCAGACGATTTCGCATTAGCCCGATAGCAAAATCAGAAGCGTAAATCGGACATTTCAACATCGGGCAAATGTGTGCTATTGCTCCAAAATGGTCTTCATGTGCGTGAGTTATAAAAATACCTTCAAAATCATCACTATAATTTGTAAAAAAAGACGCATCTGCAAAGCATAAATCCATACCGGGATAATTATCATTCAAAAATCCGTAACCGGTATCAACCATTATAAACTTTCCGTTGCAGGCATATACATACATATTCATGCCGATTTCATCGGCACCACCCAATGCAACAAAATAAATCCCGTCTTTTTTAAAATTACTCATCTTTAATTTTTCTTTCTAGTAAAAAACACATCTCCGGCATTAAAAACTTCGGTATTATCGCTAATATCCAAAATTAATCTGCCATTATTATCAATACCTTTGAAAACACCAATTTTCTCATTATTCAGCAGTTTTATTTTAATTTTTTCACCAATACCCTTTGCTTCCGCCTGCCATATTTTTATAATTTCAGCCATTCCTTTTTTGAGATAAACATCCTTAATTTCTTCAAAAGAACTGATAAAATTTTTCATAAAATCAACTCTGTCTATATTTATACCTTCCTCAAATAAGGAGGTCGTAGGATAAATAATATTTTCGCCTTGAGGAGATTTTTTTATATTAACCCCTATTCCGATAACGACTTTTCCTTGTTCTCTTGCTTCTATCAAAATGCCTGATATTTTTTTATCATTAACCAAGACATCGTTCGGCCATTTAATTTTTACATTGGCTTGAGGAAGTATTTTTTTTACAGTTTGTTGTAATGCTACACTGATTATAAAAACTAAAGCATTATTCTCACTCATAGACCAAGTCATCAGTATCGACATAAAAAGGTTGCCGTCAAAACTTTCCCATTTTCGTCCTAATCGTCCCTTGCCTTTTGTTTGTACTTTACTTGTAACAATTAACTTGTCTTCGTTTTCGCTCAAGCGCAGAGCTTCGTCGTTTGTGCTCTCCAGCTCGTTATAATCCAACCATTTCCAAGAGTTTAAGTTTTTAATCTGCATTATTAAAATACCGCTATCAACATCATTTCAACATCGTGCATCAAATATTTAGGATTTATGATAGCTATTAAAATCAATATGATATTAATGAGCATACAAATATAAACCCCTTTATCAACTTCATCAAAATTTTTGTTTCTGGCTTCAAAATACACAACAGTGATGATTTTCAAATAAGCATATACCAATATCAACATCGCAACAAGAATCGCTCCGACAAGAACAAACTCTTTTCCTACAATCATACTGTTAATAACCGATAATTTTCCCAAGAAACCCAAAAGCGGCGGTGTGCCGATAAGAGATATCATAAATATCAATAATGCAACGGATAAAAACGGACGCTGAGTAGCTATCCCTTTTATGTCTTCCAACTCAGTCAAATAGTCTCCTCGACTGCGATAGCCGTAAAATATGGTATATATACCGCAGAAAGCAACTATATATACAAGCAAATATATAAATGCCGAAACCAAATTGTTATCATTAATCGGGAAAAGTGCCAATATTGTAACACCGATATAATAAAGTCCGCTATATGCAAATATTCTTCTTAAATTACTTTCGCTGTTTGCTCCGATAGCTCCAATAAAAATAGAAAAAATACCAAAACACATAAACGCAATATTAAACCATCCAAGAATCGGATAAAAGGCGTTTACAATCACATTTACCATACATGAGAAGTATGCAAATATCGGTATTATGGTTATATATCCGGCTACCGGCAAAATAGAATTACCTACTGCATTGGCAAACCAAAAATGAAAAGGAGCAACACTCATCATATATAAAATACTGCACATAATCAGTGAAAAAGCTAAATAATATTGCCATATTAAAAGGCTCTTAACAGCTAATGCTCTTTCTATTGCATCATAATCAAAGCTTTTTGTATAATGATAAAAAATCCCGACACCGCAGGCAAAAGCTAATATAAAGAAAAATGAAAAAGCGGAATAAACACCGTTTCCGTTTAATTCGTACGGTTCTTTTTCCATTTTTATCAAATTAATACTTGTCCAAAATCCCAAAGAAAGTCCAAAAAACAATATAAGTAAATTGTTGGTTGATATAGCAACGGAAAAACATAATGTATTAAATAAAACGGCATTATAAAAATTAAAACTGGGCATATTTTTACTGGTAAATCTTTTTAATGATAAATAGCCCCATATAAAAGTAAAAATATAGATTAATATCTTAAACAAAGTCGTAAATAAGTTGTTATAAAGATACCCTGTAACATTTTGATTATAAAATATTGCCGTAAATACCGCACCGAAAAATAAAAAGAAGCGACTTAGAGTATAAAATGTTTTAGGAGTGTTATCTTTGCGCATAAGTTTTACCAGTCTCATACAGATAAGGCCTAAAAACAAAACTAATTCCGGAAGCAAAGCAATATAGTTGTTTAACATTTTTTACTCCATAAACCACAAAGGATTAATAAATGATGCGATTAAAATCAGCATAAATACAATTAATACACAAAAAACCGACATTGAAATATCACTTACACATACATCTTTACTGTCCGTTACTTCTTCTTGCGGATATTTCAGATAAAAAAGGTGGTGCAATAAGCTTATTGAACTCAAAATAATAGCCAACAATATAAATGCAGCCATTTTTATGTTATAACTTAAAAGACCGGCAAAAATAAGCATATTATTCAAAAAAAGTGATGATAACGGCAATCCTACGGCAGCCAAAATAAAAAATGACAAAACAAAAGAACTGCGTTTAATATTACACAATATTCCGCAATCTCCTACTTTTGTGCATTGTTTTTCTTTTTCTAAATGCGAAATCATAATTTCTATTGCAGAAATGACAATCAAATATGCAAACAAAGAAAATCCGATATTACCCAATAGAGCATCTGTCGGCAGTAACGCCCCTAACAAATATAAAATATAATACACCGTCATATACGAGAAAAGTTTATATTGAATATCTCGGTTACTGAAACCTATCAATGAGATAACCACCATTGTCGTAATACTTATTATCTTTAAGGCTAAAAGATATGGCTCCAAAATATCCGGTGCTGTTAAAGGGAAGAATCGTATTAACCCGTAAACACCGGTAAGAGGCATTATATTGGCAACAATAAATACCAACGGATTGGTAATATTTACATTTACCGATGAAATCCAATAATGGAAAGGCCAAATAGGAATACGTGACAAGAACGCAACAAAAATTGCTCCCCATACAAAAATTTCAATGTGGCGATTTAGCGATACTCTGCTGATTTCACTAATGGAAACGTTTTCATTGTCAAACAAAATACACAATGCAGTAAATAACAACATCGCCCCGAGTAAATTATATAGAAAGAAGCGATATAAAATATCTTGTTTTTTGATATCTCCAAAAATTCCGACCAACATAAATAAGGGTAACAATGTCGCCTCGAAGAAAATATAAAATGAAAATATATCAGCGGCTAACAAATATCCGGTAATCATGCTCAAAAACAATAATGATAATATGATTAATGTTTTTTGGCGGTACGGATTATTTCTCACTCCAATCATACCAAGCAGTACCGCAAAGTGAATAGCGGCAATCAATAACAGTGAGAAAAAATCGATTCCGAAAACAAGTTCAATATTCGGTGTTTCCAACCATTTAAATTTTTCAATAAGTTGTAAATTTGTTCCGTTAACATTTATTTTGCGTGCCGTAATCCAGAGTATAACCAAATTTGATAATACCGTAAAAATGCCGACTGATAACACATTGCGACCTTTTATTGTTTGTCCTTGCCCGTCTTTCGCAAGCGAAGCAAACATTACGCCTAACATAGGTATTGCCATTATAATCGAGAGCAATATGCCGGTATTTTCTATCATTGCATTACTCCCTTATAATACGCAACGGCTATTATTATTACAGCCGATAAAACGAATATCATATATCCCCATATATTTTTGCCGTGCAATTTTCTAAAAATAAAAACAGCAAATCGAATCGCACTCTTAATTGATGCCAAAATTGTTTTTTCAATAAAAACAAAATCAACTATTAAGCGCAGCGCTCTGCCGAAAAATTTTAACGGAGCCAAAATGAAAAAGTTATATAACCAGGTTACTTTATCAGATTTTTGAAAAGAATCGTATTTATACATCATGGACAGTTTTCTAAACGGATGAAAAATAAAAAGCAACATCCATAAAACCGCAAATCCGTATATATATTGCCATTCATTTAGTTTTGCATATATAACTGCGGCAGCAACCAAAATTATCGGCAACCACAATAAAAACAAAGGATTTTTTAATCTGGCCAAAACCCATTCGTCAGCTTTACTCTGCGACAAATAGACCTCTGAAAACACATGAGCCGAAGTTATAGATATAACAAACAAACCTATTATTGCATAAGGTATTGACTTTTGAGCATATATCCACCATGTAACGGCATATAATACGACCGAAACGGCATTAATGAAAAAAGTAAACTTCAATGATTTTAAGAATCCGCCCATACGAGAAATAAGCACTTCATCAGAAGCCGCTTTGTACACCAACATCAAAGAATTGTTAAATAAAAACGCCGACAACAAAAGCACATAAAATTTTGGACTAACAGTATTTATTTGCCATGCGTAACCTACAAAAATCAGTCCCCAAAACATCATAGACAGATAGACTGCCTTTCTTTTTATGTTATCGACACACAAAGTTCCGAGTGCCGCAAACAAAATCGTCAAAACAGAAAAAATCTTTAATAACGGATACGAATATGGTGAAATTACAAATACGTCTTTAATGTTTTCAAAAATAATCGCACCCATAAGCGGAGTCGTAACGTATAAAATAAAATTTAAACGATTATAATTAAGCGATGACATCTTTTGATATGCCGTATGAAACATTAACAATCCGGATTTGATAAAAATGCTTAATAAAAGCATTATCGCTATAAAATCTCTGTGAGACCATTGCTTAGAGGCATCGCCAAAGTTAGAAATAACAATGCTGTCCGATTGCACAAATATCAAAGCAAATGTATTGAGCAATATAAAATCAGCAAAAAAATTACCGTAAATATATTGTTTTTTAGCATCTAACTGATTGATTGCACTAAAAACGATAACATCACTCATACCGACCGCAGCCAAAAGCTGAATATAATTAGGAGAAAGAATCGCTGAAATCACAAAAACACAATTAAGCAAAATCAATCCGTTCATTGCGTTTGGGCTCTCTTCTTTGGTTACCAGTATGTTGTAGTAAACAGCAAAAAACGACAGTGCAAGAACACCTAAACAAGCGCAACAACCGAAATATTCCGGAACAAAACTGATGGCAATAGGGATATTAGGAATTGCTTGCCAATCAAATGTCAAAGCATTAGAGCCGAAACACCCCATAAGGAAAAGAGCACTGTATATCAGAGACGCGATTACGACGGAAGCCCACCAATATATCATTCGATTTTTCGGAACAAAAACCGAGCTAACACCTGCAAGTAACAAAATAACAAGATAATGAGGCAAAACAACCATCCTAATTTTATTTTAACGAAAAATAAGGGCATTAAACAGCCCCTATCTTCAATTTATAACAGCATACCAGATAATCAATTATCCTAAAGCTTTAAGACTGCGAACGACTCGCACCGGAACCTTATATTCACGAGCAACATCATCATTTTCAATCTCTACCATCAAAACTTCACTGACAGATTTCAACGGCATGCGAGCTTCATTAGCAATAGAGTTAAGCATAAAAGCACTCTCTCTGCTACGATACAACAAAGCTTGATCACCACCATCATACACAAGGCGAGGATTTTCAGGGCCTCCCTCACGATATTCTATGATGATAAGGATTTCGCCTGCTGCATTTTGCAACATATCATAACGTCCGCCTTGTTGCGAATTTGTATTATCTGACATATCTATAACCTCATAATTCTAGGTTTAACTCTTAATTTTGTTGGGATAATAACATACAATTATTAACAAATAAACTATTTTTTACATTTTTTGATTTTTTTTGTTGACGAATTTTTTTTTATGCATTATACAAGGCTCATTGTGTGAGGGCCTGTAGCTCAGTCGGTAGAGCATTTGACTTTTAATCAAAGGGTCGTGGGTTCGAATCCCGCCAGGCTCACCAATCAAACGGCAAGTTAATACTTGCCGTTTTTTTCATTTGAGAATACAAATTATTATTTGGAAAAGTTTTTAAATTCTCGATTGTTTTTTTGCGCCAGTTGTATAAGTTTATTTTTAAGATTGCTTCTGCTGTAAGGTATTTCCATATCCTTAGGCTGATTATTCAAAAACCAAAGAACAAAGCCGTTTGCAGACATTATTTTCCCTTGTTTTTGATATATTATAAACCTTTCCCGTTGTAATTGTTTAAAATATTCCCTAAAAGGAGCATATTTTTTATCTCTCGCATACCCTCTTTTGATTGCT
>JAFYRQ010000030.1 GCA_017546885.1 Alphaproteobacteria bacterium | reverse complement strand
GATTTTAATATTTGATGAAGCAACTTCCGCTCTAGACAGTCAAAGCGAAACACATATTCAACAGTCTTTGAAAAATTTGATGAAAGGGAAAACTGTTTTAGCTATTGATCACCGCCTTTCAACTTTGCGAGAAATGGATAGAATTTTAGTGTTTGACAAAGGAAAAATTGTCGAAAAAGGTAGTCATGAAGAACTATTGCAAAAAAACGGACTTTATGCAAAGTTATACAAAATGCAAGTTGACGGATTTATGGGAAATTAATAAAAAACTAAAGCCTCTCAAGTGAGAGGCTTTATCGTAAAGGCTTTCTAGTTAGATTTTTCTTTGTTTGCCATAGCTTGTTTGCGAGCCATATATAATGCTCCGAAATCAATAGGATTAAGCATAAACGGCGGTAAACCGCCTTCGGTTAAACAATGTGTAATTACATTGCGAGCAAACGGGAAAATAAGTCTCGGAAGTTCAACCATCAAAATCGGTTCCAAATGCTCTTCCGGAACTTTGACTTCGGCAAAAGCCATATAAGACAATTCTAATACAAACAATGTTTTGTCTTCAACTTTTCCGGTCATGGAAATATCTAATTGTGATGTGAACATTCCGTTGCCTTTCGGCTCAGATTTTACATCCACATGAACATCCATTTTCGGAGCTGATTTGATTTCGCTGAAAATTTCCGGTGCATGAGGAATTTCTAGAGACAAATCTTTAATAAATTGTCCGTGAATTGTTAATGCTGCACTTTGAGACTGTTCGTCCATTTATGTTCTCCTTAAATATTTTTAATTCTAATATAAACTATAATAAATATTTTTACAGGTCAAATAATTAGGTTGATAATATCAACATTTTAGCTATATTAATGTTAATATATTTATAAAAGATAGAGGGAAAAATGGCTTTTGATATTTTGATTTTAATTCTTGTTGTGGTTGTGATTTTTCAAAAATTAAGAGGCTTGCTCGGTACCAGACCTGAAAAAACCGCAACGCCCATCAGTCAAGAAAGTGCTGCTAAAATTTTTGATATTCTGATGAAAGAAACCATGAAAAAACCGGTAGTGGTTGACGGTGGAGAATTAAAACCGGAAGCGAAGGAATTAAACGAAACAGAAGCCGTTTTACAACAAATACCTACCTTCAATCGCACAACCTTTTTAAGCGGTGCTCAAAGAGCTTTTGAAATGATTGTTACATCTTTTGCCAAAGGTGAAATTGATGTATTGAAAGCATTAATCGGAAAAACTCTGTTCAAGAAATTTGAGGATATTATCAACCAACGCAAAGAAGAAGGTATTACCGCGGAAACAGATTTCATCGGTTTTAATTCCGTTGAAATTGTCAGCGCAAAAATTGATAAAAATAACAAGGCTAAAATTACGGTCAGATTTGTCAGCGAACAAGCAAACGTTTTGCGTAATGCTGAAGGAAATATCATTGAAGGCGATGAAAACTTTATTCAGACAATTACCGATATTTGGACCTTTGAACGTAATATAAATTCAACAACACCGAATTGGACGTTGGTATCTACAAAAAAATGAAAAAAATTCTGATTTTATTGTTGGTAATTTTTCTTTCCGCCTGCCCTCAAAAAAAAGAGGAAAAGCAGGAAGAAACGGTAGTTTCAAAAGTTGAATTGTTACCATCTTCTTTTAGCCAGATTGTCGGATGGAATGAAGATGATTTTGCGGAATTTATTCCTGTTTTTACAAATAACTGTAAAAGAATCCTAAAATTGAAAAGTGAGTGGCTCGGTAACAGTGAGATAAAAATAAAAACCGAATCGTATAAACAAATATGCAAAGAATTTGAAAAACAAAATCTGAAGGCCAATGATGCTTTCAAAACTTTTATCGAAAATAATTTTGAGCCGTATTTGGTGACCGATAGCGGGAATCCGGAAGGTAAATTTACTTCTTATTACGAATCGAGAATAAACGCCTCTTTTCAAAAAAATGAGACCTACAAATACCCCGTTTACGGAAAACCGAAAGATTTGATTGAAATCAATTTACAAGATTTTGACGAATTATTACCGAATAAAAAGTTTTTCGGTATGGTGTCTGATCAAAAAATGGTGCCTTATCATGACAGAAAAACGATTGAAACACAAAATATCGGTGCTCCTGTTTTGATGTGGGCAGACAGTTTAGTTGATATTCATATTATGCAGATTCAAGGCTCGGCTGTTGCTTATATGGACAACGGAGAAAAAGTACGTGTAGGATATGCCGCAAATAATGGTCTTCCGTTTAAGGGAATCGGCAGAATTTTGTTGGACAACAAAGTATTGCCCCCCGAAAAAATCAATATGATTGAGATAAAAAAATGGCTTAACGAAAATCCGGAAGAAGGCGAAAAATTCATGCAAATGAATCGTCGTTATATTTTCCATAAAATAATTAACGAATCCGGACCTTTAGGTGCCTTTGGAGTACCATTGCAAGCCGGAAGGTGTTTAGCCGTTGATAAAAGCATTGTACCCCTGGGAAGCCTTTTATGGATTGCTACAAACGATGCCGAAAAAAATCAAATTAACAAACTGGTTGCCGCTCAAGATGTCGGAAGTGCAATAAAGGGTATTGTTCGTGGCGATTATTTTTGGGGAAGCGGTGATGATGATGTTTTGGCAAAAGCCGGGAGCATGAATTCTAAGGGAATCTATTATATTTTTCTGCCTAAAGGAAACTCCTATGAACAATGAAGACGAATCTTGGTGGAAAGAGGCTGTAAAAGATATTGTTCCGTTAAAAAAGACCGACAGAGAAACCTCTAAACCGAAAAAAGAATTAAAAGTTACACCAAAAATTACCGCTAACACAGTGTATAGCGGAAGTAAACTTGATGACTTGCAATTTGGAAATACCGATAACATTGATGCCAATACGGCAAAAAAATTCCGTAAAGGAGAATTTAGAATCGAGGCAGAATTAGACTTGCACGGTTGCACAGAAAACAATGCTTTTGACAAGGTAATAAATTTTGTAAAAAACTCTTATCTGAAACAATACAGATGTATTGCAATTATTACCGGTAAAGGATTGCATGTTACGGAAGAATCGGACATATTCTGCACGAGAGGTGTTTTGAAAGATCGAGTACCGCAATGGTTAAATTTGCCGGAAGTTCGTCCGCTTATTTTATCCATCACCCACCCCGCTCCGAAAGATGGGGGAAGCGGTGTAATTCAAATTTTGTTAAGAAGGCACAGAAATTAGGAAAACTTTTCTAACAGCGCTTGATACGCAATCGTTAACTGCTTAAATTTTTCTTCTGCCTCTTTGTCGCCACGATGCAAGTCCGGATGATATTTTTTCACCAATTTTTTGTATTGTTTTTTTAGTAGCTGAACCGAAACTTCTTGTCCTTCAAGCTCCATTATTTCGAGGAATTTCATTTCTTTTTCGTTATAATAAACCTCGTTTCGGGAAGAAAAATTTTTAGCATATTTACCGAAAAATTCGAAATCATCTTTAATTTTATAGCCGAACTGATAGTTCACTTTTGAACGATAGCCCTTAAAGTGCATGTGAGGTTTTTCCGATTTTTCTTCTTCCTCAAATTCTCCGTCATAATAATTCCACTTTGAATTATATGCCTGAACGTGCTCCAAACAGAACCAATAATATTCTTTTAAAGATCTGTCTTTAGGCGCACGAAACTCTCCGGCTTTTTCACACCCGGGAAAATCACATTTACATTCTTTTCCCTCTCGTTGAGGAGAAAAATATTTTTTACTTCTTACAACTTTTGACATTTTGTGTTCATTTTTTCTTTTTTTAGTTGTATTTGCCATTCTTTTAAATATAATCCTATCCTAAAGTTAAGGCAATAACATTATACATAAGGATTGGTATAAATATGACAAAATTGGTAAATAAAATAGTCTTTATCAACAATCGTCGTACAAGTATGAGACTTTGTTTAACAGAATGGAGACTCCTTGATTCTATTTGTAAAAATGAAAATGTTTCTCGTAATGATTTTTTAGAATTAATAGAAAACAATAATGCTTGCGGTCTTGGCTTAACTTATTACACAAGACTTTTCATTATGTTGTACTTCTATAACAAAACTTCTTTCGGCAATATAAAAACCAGAAGACATGGTATCGGCACACAGTCTTATGTTAATGAGATTATCTCTATAATCAAAAATAAATAATTGCAAAAAACTCTTAACCTTTTATACTGAATGCAATTTGTTAGGAGTTGTTGTTGTGCCTGAATTACCCGAAGTTGAAACAGTTAAAAACGGTATCGCCCGATTTATCGGAAACAGTCGTATTTTATCCATAAAAATAACGAATCGAAAATTTAGAATAGCAATCCCCGAAGACACGGAAAAAAACATTATAGGAGCAAAAATAGAAAGCTATCAACGAATCGGAAAATACGTTGTCATCGGTCTTGATAATAATTTTTGCATTGTCTGGCACTTAGGAATGAGCGGAAAAATAAAAACGCTGAAGAAACAACCGACACAACCGGAAAAACACGACCATATAATTATCGAAACCGAAAACGGATGGCTGATATATAATGACCCGAGAAGGTTTGGTCTGTTCACAACGATAAATAAAAACAGTCTGAACAATTCCGAATTATTCAAAAATACCGGCATTGATCCTTTTGATGAAAACCTTACGGCAGATTTTCTTTTTGAAAAAATAAAAAACAAAAAAACTCCGATAAAAATCACTCTTCTTGACCAATCGATAATTTGCGGAATCGGAAATATTTATGCCTCGGAAATTTTATACGAATCGAAAATATCACCCTTTAGAGAATCGAACAAAATAAGCAAAAAAGAATGCGCCGTTATCATCAAAAACACCAGAGCAGTTTTGCAAAAAGCCATTGACAACGGCGGATCAACGTTGCGTGATTATCAAAAACCCGACGGTAGTTTAGGTTATTTTCAAAATATGCATTGCGTTTATAACAAAACAGGGCAAAAATGTCCTAACTGTACATGTAATACGGAACAAACCGGAGGAATAAAAAAAGCAGTTCAAGCCGGACGTTCAACTTTTTATTGTGAAACATTACAAAAGTGAGATTAAAATGAAAATATTATCTGTATTGTGCTTATCGTTTATATTGTTATCACTCCCGACTCGAGCCGCCGAATTTATTGACGGTTTGGACGACATTCCGCTTATGCCGCAGACTACTCAGCTGCACAGCAATAACATAACTTTCGGAAATGATGAAAGTCGCTTTAGCGAAGCCTACATAAGCTCCGAAAAAAACAAATTTGAAAATATCTCTGATTTTTATAAAAAAACACTGCCTCAACTAGGGTGGAAATTTGTTAGCAATAAAGAAAATGCTTTACATTTTGAGCGTGATATGGAAGTTTTAGATATAGTATTGGAAAAAAACAAACCGCTTTTGGTGAGAGTTACTCTTAAAAGCAAAGATTAGGAACGTAAAATGACAGATATTAATGTTGAAAAAATCGGTGCCGTCGGCTTAATTACTTTTTCAAGCAAAGATAAATTAAACAGAATCAATGCTGACACTTTAAACAGTTTGGCAAAAGAAATGGCTAAACTCGATATTGATGATGAAGTAAAAGCCATTGTTATAAGAGGAAATGAAAAGACATTTTCTGCAGGTATCAATGCAACTGAATTTGTAAAAAATGCCAATGCCAGTATGTTGGAAGAAATGGGCGATAATTTTGACGTTATAGCTGACGCCAAAAAACCGGTTATTGCGGAAATCAGCGGATATGCCGTAGGAATCGGCTTTGAACTCGCCATGGCTTGTGACATGATTTTTTGTTCAGAGAACACATGGTTTGCAATGCCTGATTTATGCTTGGGAACAGTTCCGGGATTTGGCGCAACTCAACGTTTAACCAAAGCAGCCGGTAAAGCTAAAGCGATGGAAATGATTTTGACCGGAAGAGCCATGAATGCTGTTGAAGCAGAAAGAATCGGCTTGATAAGTCGTATCATTCCTTTAATGTATTTGCATGATGAAACAATGAAAGTTGCAGAACTCGTTGCTTCAATGCCGAGTTTGGCAACCAATACATCAAAAGAACTTATCAAAACAGCTATCGGAAACACCGATTTGGAAGAAGGTTTGGAAATTGAAAAACAGGTTTATAAAAGCGCTTTAGAATCTGATGAATTTCAAATTAACCTTGAAAATATGCTCAAAAAATAGAAGAATCGTCATATTTACAAAAAATTATGTTGACTTGAGGGCTTCGAAGAGTTTATAAAGCATATCAGAAAAATTTTGTAATAACTTAAATTTATGGGAATATAAAAATGGCCAATCATAAATCGGCAAAGACAAGAATTAAAAGAAATACAAAACGCAGCATCATCAATGGTGCTCGTAAAAGCAGAGTTCGTACTTTCGTTAAAAAAGTAGAAGCTGCTATTGTTGCTAAAGATAAAGCTTTGGCTCAAACAGCTTTTGTTACCGCAGAATCAGAATTGATGAAAGCAGTAAACAAAGGTGTTATGCACCGCAACACTGTTGCAAGAAAAATTTCTCGCTTGTCTGCCAAGATTAAAGCTCTTTAATTTTAAAGAAAATTTACGTTAAAAACCACTCCTGATTTGCAAAAACAGGATAGTGGTTTTTTGCGTTTTTTTGGCTAAAACAAAGGGATTTTGTGCGACTCTTTAGAATCTTTATGTCAAGCAATTTAATTGCAATGTTCTTAAATTGTTCTGTTGTTTTTTATTTTTTAACCTTTTATTATCAGACCATCGAATCAATTTCAGATTGATTGTTTGTTTTAACCTCAGACTTTATAAGGATATGTAGAATAATGGCTGGTGAAGCAATTCAAAACGACTTTGGTGCCGTTCAAGACGAATGGGGACAAATTTGCTCACAATTAAGACAAGAATTAGGAGAAAAAGCTTTTGACAGTTGGTTGAAACCTTTGAGCATCAGTTCTTTTTCCAGCGGTGTTATGAATATTTGTGTTCCGACACGTTTTATGAGAAATTGGGTTATCACTAATTACTCAGACAGAATCCACAGAATTTGGGAGAAAAAGAACCCTAATATAAAGACTATTAACTTTGTTGTACAAGCAGTAGAAGAAGACAAAAGCAATAATATCCGTAACAGCTCTTGCCGTTCATTGTTCAAACAAATATCTACAAGTCCGGCTCCACAGAATATTTATCAATCCGGCATCCATAATTTACAGCCCGACAACGGTTATGTAAGTTTTGCCGATCCGAGTCAGTCTTTGTCGGTTCCGCTTAACCCGCAATATACTTTTGATACATTCGTGGTGGGAAAATCAAATGAATTTGCTTATGTAGCAGCTCGTGAAATTGCAGAATCGGACAATATTCGTTTCAACCCGTTGTTCTTGTACTCGGGTGTCGGCTTGGGAAAAACACACTTAATGCATGCTATTGCCTGGCATATCAAACAACGCAATCCTGAAAAGAATATTGTTTATTTGTCTGCCGAAAAATTTATGTATAAGTTTGTAAAAGCTTTGCGCTACAAAGATACCGCCGCATTTAAAGAGCAATTCCGTTCTGTTGATGTTTTGATGGTTGATGATGTTCAATTCATCGGCGGTAAAGAATCGACTCAGGAAGAGTTTTTCTATACTTTTAATTCTCTTATTGAAGAAGGAAGACAAATCATCATTTCAGCAGACAAGTCTCCGGTAAACTTGGAAGGAATCGAAGATCGTTTACGTTCAAGACTGAGCAGCGGATTGACGGCAGATATTCACCCTACCGATTTTGATTTAAGAATCAGCATTTTACAGGAAAAAGCAAGACAATTAAATTGTGAATTACCTCAAAAAGTAGCGGAATTTTTGGCTCAAAAAATAACCACAAATATCAGAGAATTAGAAGGCGCATTACGCAGAATTATCGCCCATGCTCAACTGATTCCGGGTAAAGAAATAACCGTAGAAAGCACTCAAGAAGTATTGAAAGATATGCTACGTTCTTACGACAAAAGAACAACCATTGATGAAATACAAAAGAAAGTTGCCGAATATTTCAACATTTCAGTAAAAGAAATGCAATCTTCTCGCAGAGCTCGTACCGTTGCAAGACCCCGTCAAATTGCTATGTATTTGGCAAAACTGTTAACTTTGCGCTCTCTACCGGAAATAGGGCGTAAGTTCGACAGAGACCATACAACTGTTATGCACGCTGTTCGTAAAGTCGAAGAACTTATTCAAGAAGATCAGAGTGTAGCAGAAAGTGTTGATGCATTGAGACGCTCATTAGAATCATAAAAAAGAAGCCGGAATAATTTCCGGCTTTTTTATTGTGTTAAAAAGCTGTTGAAATGTATATTTTTCATTTTTGCTATAACAATATTATGTTATTATTCAAATAGTATAAACTTTTATTCGGAATAAATGCTATGAAATTTGTTATTGAACGTGCGATTTTATTAAAAACTTTAAGCCATATTCAAAGTATTGTTGAAAAAAGAAACACAATACCGGTGCTTTCAAATGTAAGAATCGAAGCTATGAGCGATGGTATCAGTTTTAAGGCTACTGATATGGATACGGAAATTACCGAAATCGTTGATGCAAAAATCAACGAAACAGGTGCAACCACCGCTCCGGCTCACATGTTGTATGACATCGTTCGCAAACTTTCTGACGGCTCGGATGTAGAATTAACCTATCCTGATGATAAAGGTCAGTTAGCGATTGCATCAGGTCGTTCAAAATTCGTTTTATCTACTATCGGAGTTGAAGATTTTCCTGTTATTTCCGGTGATAAACTTCCTATCAATTTCGGTATGCAAAGAGAAGAACTTAAAGATGTCATCGATCGCACTCAATTTGCCGTTTCTACCGAAGAAACAAGATATTACCTCAATGGTTTGTATATTCATGCAAAAAATGAAGGCTCAACAAAAGTGTTGCGAATCGTAGCAACCGATGGTCACAGATTGGCTTGTGTGGAATCTCCTTTGCCGAACGGTGCAGAAAATTTATCTGGTGTCATTATTCCGAGAAAAACCATTGGCGAAATTCGCAAACTCCTTGATGACACAAAAGCAGAAAGCATCAATATTTCTTTATCAGACAACAAAGTTCGCTTTGCGTTAGATGAAGTTATATTAACTTCTAAACTTATTGACGGAACATATCCTGACTATGAAAGAGTTATTCCGACAGATACAGATAAAGTTCTCGAAGTTCAAGTTAAAGAATTAGCCAATGCGGTTGATCGTGTTTCTGTTGTTGCAGAAAGAACAAGAGCAATAAAAATGGGTATGGAAGACGGAAAAGTTGTTGTTACAACAACCAGTCCGGATCTTGGTTCTGCTTCTGAAGAAATCGATGCCAAATACGACAATGCGCCTTTAGAAATAGGTTACAATTTCCGTTATTTGTTGGATATTTTATCTGAGATTAAAGGCGAATCGGTACAAATCGGATTTTCAAACGAATCGTCTCCGACTGTTATTCACGATACATCAGATACAAGCGCTATCTATGTATTAATGCCGATGAGGGTTTAATTTGGATAGTTTAGCAAAAAACATATTATCGGTTACGGACAAAAAGTCAGGTGTTACACGCCTGACTTTAACTGACTTTAGAAATTATGCTTTTTTGCGCATAAATGCGGGATTACACCCTATAATCATTACCGGTGAAAACGGCAGCGGAAAAACCAATATCCTTGAAGCTGTTTCATTTCTCACACCGGGTAGAGGTTTGAGAAGCTCAAGACTTGCAGATATAAAACGTTTTACCCCGGCAATAATCGATAGCGAATATTCTCCATCAAACAACTCTTGGGCAGTAGCAGCAACGGTTTGCAAAAACGGAGAAGACTTTGAAATAGGAACAGCCGTTGAAAACATACAAAAAGAAGATGACGATGAAACGAGTAGCTACAATAAACGAATCGTCAAAATAGACGGGCAAAAAAGTTCTTCTCAAGTTGAGCTGGGAAAATATTTATCCGCAATATGGCTAACTCCG
>JAFYRQ010000029.1 GCA_017546885.1 Alphaproteobacteria bacterium | reverse complement strand
TACTATTGCTAACTTCTCTGCCAATAACGGTCCTGCTTGGGTGCAAACATTAAGTCGTTTGCTCGGTCATGGTCAACCGTTGTATTTGGCTTTGTATTCCGCATTGATTATCTTCTTCGCGTTTTTCTACACAGCGGTAGTATTTAATCCTGAAGATACTGCAGATAATTTGAAAAAACACGGTGGTTTTGTTGCCGGTATTCGTCCGGGCAAAAATACGGCTGAATATTTGGATTATGTAATTACCAGATTAACAGTTTTGGGTGCTGCTTATTTGACAGCCTTGTGTATTTTGCCGGAAGTGTTGATTTCTAAACTTTCCGTACCGTTTGTATTGGGTGGTACTACTTTGCTTATCGTGGTTCAGGTTACTATGGATTTTGTTAGTCAAGTTCAAACACATCTTATTGCTTATCAATATGAGGGTTTGTTGAAGAGAGCTGCATTGGTAAATAAGAAAGGCAAAAGAAAATAATGTTTATAGGCCAAAATAAAGGTCTGCATTTGGTTATAACCGGAGCTCCCGGAACAGGCAAAGGCACTCAAGCCGGGGTTTTGAAAAGGGAGTTCGGTATATGCCATTTGTCAGCAGGAGCAATGTTGAGAGAGGAAATCCGTAAAGGTTCTGAAGTCGGTAAAAAGCTTGAGCCGTTGTTGGCCGGAGGAAATTTTGCTCCCGATGAACTTATTATCGAAATGGTTTCTCGCAGAATCGAAGAACCTGATTGTGTGAATGGTTTTATTTTGGACGGATTCCCCAGAACGCTTAAGCAAGCGGAGTTTTTGGACGGAATGCTTGCCGAGAAAGGAATCAAGCTTGATGCTGTTTTAGAGATATTGGTTCCTGATGAAATTATTATTGATCGCATAATGGGGCGTTATACATGTGTTACATGTGGCGAAAATTATAGCGATAAATTTCATAAACCTAAAGTTGCCGGTGTATGTGATATATGCGGTGGCTTCAAGTTTTCGAAACGACTCGATGATACAAGAGAAACGGTAGAAAAGCGCTTGATAAAATATCGTGATTTTACATATCCGACAATTTCTTATTATCGAGAAAAAGGAGTTTTACGCAGTGTTGACGGGAACGGAACGGTTGATGTCGTTGCTGCTCGTATCGATAAACTGCTGAATTTGAAAGAGCATTTATAATTTTTTTTAATAAATGCTTAAAGATAATAGTTGACACTAACAAATATTGGCATATAATCCGGCTAACTTTTGAAAAGTGGTGATCAACTTTTTGAGTTTAATATTTTAATTAATGGAGATGAAATTTGGCTCGTATAGCTGGTGTAAATATTCCGACTGCCAAAAAGATTGAAATAGCTTTGACTTACATATTTGGTATCGGTAGAAAAAATGCTCAAGATATTTGTGCAAAATCGGGAGTCAACCCAGACGTGCGTGTTGGCGATATGTCTGATGAAGATGTTGCTAAAGTACGTGAAGTGATTGACCGTGATTACCTCGTAGAAGGTGAATTGCGTCGTGAAGTTGGTGTTAACATCAAGAGACTTATGGATCTTGGTTGTTACAGAGGTTTGAGACATCGTAAAGGTTTGCCTGTTCGCGGACAGAGTACAAAGCAAAATGCTCGTACTCGTAAGGGTAAACGTAAAACTGTCGCCAATAAGAAGAAATAATAAGAGGTAGGTTCCCAAATGGCAAAAGCAACACAGAAGAAAAAAGAAAAGAAGAATATCACAGCTGGTGTCGCACATGTGAATTCTACTTTCAATAATACTCGTATTACAATTACAGACGCTCAAGGCAATACCGTTTCTTGGGCTACTGCAGGTGCACAAGGTTTCAAAGGCTCTCGTAAGTCTACTCCTTATGCTGCTCAAGTAGCTGCCGAAGATGCCGGAAAAAAGGCTATGGAGTGTGGTGTAAAAACTCTCGAAGTAGAAGTTAAAGGACCGGGGTCTGGTCGTGAATCTGCTATCAGAGCTTTGCAAGTAATTGGCTTTACTATCACAACAATTCGTGATGTAACTCCGATTCCACACAACGGTTGTCGTTTGCGTAAACGCCGCCGCGTATAATAGATTTATGATAGTGAGGCTGACAAGAGTCGGCCTCGCCATCTTTTGATTTTCGTAATAAAGCGCACTAAAAAATAGAGGATATCCCAGTGATTCAAAAGAATTGGCAAGAACTTATTAAACCGACTAATTTAGAAATTGTTCCCAGCGAAGGCGGCAACAAAGCTAAAATAGTTGTTGAACCTTTGGAGAGAGGCTTCGGTCTTACTCTGGGTAACGCATTAAGAAGAATTTTGTTGTCTTCTTTGCAAGGCGGTGCTGTTACCGCAATCAAAATTGACGGTGTTTTACATGAATTTTCGGTTATCCCCGGTGTTAGAGAAGATGTAACCGACATTGTGCTCAATGTTAAATGTTTGGCTGTTGCTGTTCACAGCGAAGGCACAAGAACAATGACATTGAAAGCAGAAGGTCCTTGTGCGGTTACTGCATCTATGATTGAAACCGGTCATGATGTGGAAATCATGAATCCTGACTTGGTTATTTGTAACCTTGATGCAGGTGCTAAAATTAATATGGAATTGACTGTTAACACAGGTAAAGGTTATGTTCCTGCAAGTCAGAACAAACCTGCAGATGCTCCTATCGGTTTGATAGCTGTTGATGCTATTTATTCTCCTGTAAAACGCGTTTCTTATCGTGTAGATAATACTCGTGTAGGTCAAGTTACAGACTATGATAAATTGACATTGGTTGTTGAAACAAACGGTGTTGTTACTCCTGAAGATGCGGTAGCTTTCTCTGCTCGTATTCTTCAAGATCAATTAAAACCGTTTATTAATTTCGATGAACCGGAAAATGAAGTAGAAGAAGAAAAAGAAGAATTACCGTTCAACAAGAACTTGTTGAAAAAGGTTGAAGAACTCGAATTGTCAGTTCGTTCTGCAAATTGCCTCAAAAACGATAACATTGTTTATATCGGTGATTTGGTACAAAAGACAGAAGCTGAAATGTTGAGAACTCCAAACTTCGGTCGTAAATCTTTGAACGAAATTAAAGAAGTATTGGCTAAAATGGGCATCCATCTTGGTATGGAAACTCCGGGTTGGCCACCAGAGAATATTGAAGAATTGATTAAACGTGTAGATGATCATTTCTAAAAGTATCTGAATTTATAAAGCCTCTTTTCTTATGAAAAGGGGCTTTTTTATATGGCAATTTTTATTCTTTACTTTTTGTTGTTTCTTTTATAGATTCTTCTTGAAACGAATGATGAACGTTTTAAGGTCTGAAAACCTTTCACAGCACGTCTAATCAAGACGAAACTTGGTTGCCTTTTGGTCTTATGACTGGGAGGCGACCTAATAGCCATGCGGTAATAAGTCGCACTATTGTTGTGTAGTTTTCAGCTCCCAGTCACTCTCATCAAGTGACTTTTTCTTTTTTTAGAGAGGTGGGAATGAAGCACAAACAGAATCGGGGAAAACAATCTGACGGAGCTCCGAATCCGGTGGATATATACGTCGGACAACGAATAAAATTGCGAAGATTATCTTTAGGGTATACTCAAGAGCAATTGGCTCAATTTATGAGTTTAAGTTTTCAGCAACTGCAAAAATATGAAAACGGAACAAATCGGGTTAGTGCCAGCCGGTTATATGATTTTTCAGTAATTTTAAGTGTTGATGTCGGTTATTTTTATGCGGATATGCCGGAAGAAATAAAATCAATGAGCCCGAGAGCTAAAAATATAATTAGCGATAATTGTTTTAAACAATCAGAGTTGGAAAAATGGCAAGAATTTATCTGTTTTTTGCAAAACAAAAATAATTGGAAAAAGTTTAAAACAGTGGTGGATATGCTGTATAAGATTTGTAATTAGGTTTGCCGGATAAAACTATTTTTCCAGAATAAATGTAACCGGTCCGTCATTAATTAAACTTACTTGCATATCTGCTTGAAAAATTCCGTTTTCAACTTTTATATTTTCGTTACGCAGTTGTTCTGAAAAATATTCATACATCGGTTTTGCAATATCGGGATGTGCCGCTTGGTCAAATCCGGGGCGATTCCCTCTGGTACAATCTCCGGCAAGTGTAAATTGTGAAATTACCAATGCTGAACCTGATATGTCTTTTACCGATAAGTTCATTTTTCCGTTTTCATCTTCGAAAATTCGTAAATTAGCAGCTTTACGGACGAGAAAATCTGCCTGCTCTTTAGTATCGCCTTTGCAAACTCCGATAAATATCAATATGCCTTGTTCTATTTTTCCGACTACTTCATTGTTTACACTAACTGAGGCCTTTTTTACCCGTTGTATCAGTAATTTCATAAATTTTCTCCCATATACTTTTATTGACTTTTTAACCGAATTTGCTATCATTTGTCCATTAAAGAATATTATTAACTAACATTTTGTATATGAAAAATTTTGAAAAAAGTATTGCTGCTTATTTGGCCGCAAATATATGGAATTTGAAGTTAACGTTTTGGGCAGGCCTTGTTATGAGTGTTATCGGGTGCGGAGGAATTGTTTATGCTATTTTAAGTCCTCCCCTATCAACAATGCCGCTTTACTCAAAATTGGCTGTAGGATTTATGGGGCTGCTGCTGATTTTCTGTGTGGTAGGCCTTGGAGTTTGCTACAGAAAGGCTCGAAAATCTTATCAGGAGTATGTTGAACTTAATAAGAAGGCTCTCGAACAGGAGTGATTTTTATTAATCTGTAATGCGTCACATTGAAAAATGTGACGTTTTTTCTTGCTTTTCAAAAAGTTGTATGTTATAAGCCGTTTCGAAAGTGTGGGTTTTTATGTATGGTCGCATTGCGACTCCGTAGTAAAAACCGGTGTTTTATCCGCTTTGCCTGTCAAAGCACAATTTATTAAAGAAAGGAAAATGCCATGAGACATGGTGATGCACATAGAAAATTTAATATGCCAACCAGCCAAAGAAGAGCTTTGTTCTCTAACTTGACTTGCGCATTGTTGAATCATGAACAAATCAAAATTACTTTGCCACGTGCTAAAGAATTGAGAACTTTTGCTGACAACATGATTACTTTTGCTAAAAAAGGTGATTTGAACAGTCGTCGTTTGGCTTTGGCCTTTTTGCGCGACGAAGAAGTTGTTTCTAAGTTGTTTTCTACTTTAGCAGAACGTTACAGCACTCGTAACGGCGGTTATACTCGTGTATTGAAAGCCGGTATTCGTTATGGTGATGCTGCTCCTATGGCAATCATTGAATTGGTTGACAGAGACGTTAATGCTAAAGGTGCTAAAGATAAAGCTCGTGTAGCTGCTGAAAAAGCTGCTGTAGAAGCTGCAGAAAAAGCAGAATAAGATTTATAATCTGTAATCGAAAAAAGAGGAATATTTTTTGTTCCTCTTTTTTTTATAAAAAGGTTGTTGCTTTTTGTAAAAATTTTGTCTATACTGACGGAAGTAAAATCAATTATCAATTTAATTATGAAAGAGAAGTTTAAATTTCTGTTTGTCTATACTGACAATACAGAGTCTGTCGATTTTATCGAAGACAAGGTTGTAAAGGCAATTCGAATTTCTGAAGATTGTTGCTTGCTTACAGAAGGTATGTTAGAGGATTTTTCTGCTTCTATGGCAGTTGATTATGCCGAAATCTTTGAGAAGAAGCTGTTAACTCCTGCGGATATCAAGATTGTGAGCAGCCGTTTGAGCGGTGTTCGAATGATGCTTAAGAAGTGTGACTGCGGTTTCCAGATTACTCATAAAAATATTATCTGGACAGCGGCGGACAAAGTTGAAGACATGGAGGCTTATGAGCTCGGTAGCGGTAAAGTTCAATTTATGGGCTGCCACGGTGAGAATGCCGGTATGCTGTTTAAGCTTTAGTCCTTCCTCAGTACAGACATCTTCGGTGAAAGCCGAAGATGTCATTATTCAAAAAAGGGATTCATCCCACTAAAACCTAACTTAAAAAAATATTATTTTTAGCTTATGATTAAAAACTTCAAGAACTACAAGTTCGTAAAAAAGGGAAAAGTTTGTGTAAACAAAGAAGGGTACCAACATTTGCTAGCTTCAAATGAGGCAGAGTTTGAACTCTTTTTCTCAAAAGAAAATCAACGAAGAATTGTTGATTTGTTAGGAGAGGCAAAAAGGGCAATGGACCGCTATCGAGATGTCAAAGCCCACGATTATGTGGTAGAGGATTTCAGCGATGACTGTGCACAGCGTCTTCCTATGGCTTCGGAGTGTGTTGCTCGTCCTGATGAGTTTAAGCTCAAAGCAGAGTTGCAAAAATTGTTCCCGTCAGAAAAAGTTTATGACGTATGGCTGAAACACTGTCATCCCGTTTGGAAAGAAACCCTCGATTATTGGGTTCGGTATGTTGACATCTGCTGGATGCGTATTTTCGGTCACGGAGTGTTGATTGTGGCTGATTGCTACATCGAGTAATATCATCTCCGGTTATAAAAAAAAGACATATGGCTTGCCATATGTCTTTTTTGTTATGATTATTGCTTATTTTTTCAAAACAGCGACACCCGGAAGTTCCTTACCTTCCATCCATTCAAGGAAAGCACCGCCGGCAGTTGAAATATAAGAAAACTTATTTGCAACACCTGCGTTTTCTAAAGCAGAAACAGTGTCACCGCCACCGGCAACAGACATCAATTTTCCTGCTTGTGTAAGTTCTGCAGCATGTTCGGCAACTTTATTGGTTGCATTGTCAAAAGGTTTCATTTCAAACACACCGAGAGGTCCGTTCCAAACTAAAGTTTTGCATTCATCAAGTTTTTCATTGATTTTTGCAATGGTTTTTTCGCCTACATCCAATAAGCTCCAACCTTCTGCAGGAATATCGCTCAATAAAACTGTTTTGTGTTCTGCATGCGGTTTGAACTCTTTAGAAACAACCACATCTTCCGGCAAAATAATTTCGCAATTATTTGCTTGTGCTACGGACATGATTTCTTTTGCTGTTTCGAGCATATCCATTTGAACCAATGAATTAGCTTCGTTAACGGTATCAATTCCTTTAGCTTTCATAAAGGTATGAGCCATACCGCCTGAAATTACCAATTTATCAACTTTTTTAACCAAGTTGTTCAACAAATCTAATTTTGTAGAAACTTTAGAACCGCCGACAATAGCAATCAACGGACGAGTAGGATTAGATAAAGCACCTTCAAGAGCTTTTACTTCTTCTTCCATCAAACGTCCCATAGAAGCAGGAAGTTCTTTTGCTGCGGCAACCATAGAGGCGTGTGCTCTGTGAGCTGTTGAGAAAGCATCAGAAACGTAAAAATCGGCAACTTTTACCAATTCTTTGGCGAAATCTTCATTGCCTTTCTTTTCTTCATTATAGAAACGCAGATTTTCAAGCAACAAAACTTCGTCATCGCTCATAGATTTAACTGCTTGTTCTACTTTTTCACCGATACAATCTTCTACAAAAGTAACTTTTTTACCAAGAGCTTTTTCTAAGTCGCTAACGATATGAGAAAGAGAGTTTTTCATATCTCCTTTGCCTTCCGGACGACCGAAGTGAGAAATAACAACAACTTTTGCACCTTTGCTCATAAGTTCTTTAATTGTAGGAACTGTTCTGTCAATACGAGCAGTATTGGTAACATTAAAGTTTTCATCCATAGGTACGTTTAAGTCGGCACGGAGCATAACAACCTTGCCATGCAAATCGCCTAAATCATCAATTGTTTTATAATTCATTTATTGTTTCCTTAAAAAAATAAAAAATCCCCGCGGTAATGAGCGGCAAAAGCCGCTCGGATACCTACGGGGTAATAACGATTAACCGTTAACTTTTGCCATGTGAGCTACTAAGTCAAGAACTTTGTTTGAGTAACCCCATTCATTATCATACCAGCTAACGAGTTTAACGAAAGTCGGAGTCATTTGAATACCGGCTTTAGCATCAAAAATAGATGTGCGAGCATCACCGATGAAGTCAGATGAAACAACAGCGTCTTCAGTATAACCCAAAATGCCTTTGAGTTCATTTTCAGAAGCATTTTTCATAGCTGCGCAAATTTCTTCGTATGTAGCAGCTTTTTTCAAGTTAACAGTCAAGTCAACAACAGAAACGTCCAAAGTAGGTACACGGAATGCCATACCTGTAAGTTTGCCGTTCAAAGACGGAATAACTTTACCTACGGCTTTAGCAGCACCGGTAGAAGACGGAATAATGTTGCCGGCAGCAGCACGACCACCTCTCCAGTCTTTTACAGACGGACCGTCAACAGTTTTTTGAGTAGCAGTTGTAGCGTGAACAGTTGTCATCAAACCTTCTTCAATTCCGAATACGTCGTTCAAAACTTTTGCCATCGGAGCCAAGCAGTTTGTGGTACAAGAAGCGTTAGAAACAAATTGTGTACCTTTAACATAAGTATCGGTATTAACACCGCATACAAACATAGGAGTATCGTCTTTTGACGGAGCTGACATAACAACGTATTTTGCACCGGCATCAATATGTCCTTGAGCTTTTTCTTTTGTGAGGAACAAACCTGTAGATTCTACTACATATTCAGCACCAATTTCGTTCCATTTAAGATCAGCAGGGTTCTTTTCAGCTGTAACACGGATTTCTTTGCCGTTAACCACCAATTTACCGTCTTTAACTTCAACAGTACCGTCGAATCTGCCGTGTACTGTGTCATAACGCAACATATAAGCCATATATTCAACGTCAATAAGATCGTTGATACCTACGATTTCGATATCATCTCTCTTTTGAGCAGCACGGAAAACCAAACGGCCAATACGACCGAAACCATTAATACCGACACGAATTGTCATATTATTATCCTTCCTTGTAAATATTGTGCGGAACGCCCCGCACCAGCATTTTTTTTCGAGCATAATTTAACACTTTAGTATTTTTTTTCAAGTTATTTTTGAGCTTTGTTCAAGCTGGACTATATTGACAAAAAAACTAAACAGAGTTATATTGT
>JAFYRQ010000028.1 GCA_017546885.1 Alphaproteobacteria bacterium | reverse complement strand
TGTTTTATAAGTGCTTTCTTCTTTATCATCCTTAAAATTTGCTTCTTTTTCCAGTTGTCCGTTTGGGTAATATGTCTTAAATAATCCTTCACGTTTTCCGTTTTTTAAATTTATTTCTTGCTCTATATTACCATCTTGGTAATAACTTTTTTTGATGCCGGTTACAGGGTTATTGTTTAGGTCACATAATAACACTCCTAATTCTCCGCAGGGGATGGTATTTTCATTGGTGTATTCAATTTCATTTGCAGTAGTATTAGTAGCCAGTAATGCAAAAGACAGGCAGATTAGAGGCAGTTTTTTCATAGAGTTTCTCCCAAAAGTAAAATATGAAAATATTATACATAATAACATACGATTGTAAATGATTTATAGAAAAAAATACCCTGAAAATGAGGTCGATTTTCAGGGTATTTTTAATTTGAAAAGATACTGTTATTTTTCGATATCTTTGAAATATTTTACGGTTTCTGTTTCGAGTTCTGCTGTTGCAGGTTCATCACAAACAATAATTCCGTGGCGATGTGCCTGAAGTGCACTGATAGTCCATTTATGGCTCATAGGTTGTTCAATACCCATATAAACTGCGTGAGCTTTTTTGGCACCGGTTGCCATAATGATAACTTCTTTTGCATCCATAATTGTAGCAACACCGACGGTCAACGCAGTAGTCGGAACTTGAGAAATATCATTGTCAAAAAAGCGAGAATTTACTTTAATGGTATCGGTAGTCAATGTTTTTTGACGTGTGCGAGAAGAAAGGGAAGAAAACGGTTCGTTAAACGCAATATGACCGTCTTCGCCGATACCGCCTAAAAACAAATGAATACCGCCGATTTCTTTGATTGCTTTTTCGTAGTTTTCACATTCTTCTTCAATGTTTTCTGCTAAGCCGTTCAAAATATGAGTGTTTTCTTTTTTGATGTCGATATGGTTGAAGAAGTTGTCCCACATAAAATAGTGATAGCTTTGCGGATGTTCGGGAGACAAGCCGACATATTCGTCCATATTAAATGTTACAACATTTGAAAAAGAAACCTCTCCGTTTTTATACATTTTTATCAGTTCTTTATATACACCTAACGGAGTTGAGCCGGTAGGAAGTCCTAATACGAAAGGTTTGTCGGGAGTAGGCGCAAAGTCGTTGATTTTTTTAGCAATATATTTTGCAACCCAAAGTGAAGCATTATCATAATTATCTTTGATTATAAGTCTCATTTACATATTCCTTTTTCAAAAATGTTACCATTGATTATGGTTTGTTTAACTTTAAATTTTTTATCAAATACTACCATATCGGCAGTATATCCGGGGGCAATAGTCCCCAAATTGTCCTGTTTCATGATATTTGCAGGATTATGCGAAGCCAACTGAACGGCTTTTTCAACATTTAATCCCCATGAAACCAAATTTTTTACCCCGTCAATCATTGTCAGAGCAGAGCCGGCAATAACATTGTCTTCTTTACGCATAAAGCATTTGTCGAGATAAACTTCTTCTCCGTTTGCATAAAGCTTTGAAGATTTTTGTTTGGTCGGTTTTAGAGCATCGGTAACAAGGACCAGCTTGTCTACCGGTTTGCAACGGATTAAGAATTTTATGATTTCCGGATTGATATGAAAACCATCGGCAATGATTTCGCAGGAAAGTTCGGGGTGAATAAATACGGCACCGACAACTCCGGGGTCACGGTGATGAATACGGCTCATCGCATTAAACAGGTGAGTTACGTGCATAATGCGAGCCTGCATTCCTTCAACCATTTGCTGATAGGTTGCATTGGTATGTCCGGCTTGCAATATAATCCCTTGGTCAATACAGAGCAGTGCGAGTTCTCGCATGTTTTTCAACTCGGGAGCAACTGTCATATTAACAATGTTACCCTGACCGAGAGCGATAATTTCGCGCATATATTCCAAATCAACTTCGCTTATGGACTCTAAAGTTTGAACTCCGAGACGCTCCGGAGATATAAACGGTCCCTCTAAGTGCATGCCCAAAATTTTTGCACCTTTTTCTTTTCCCATTGCGGCTAAAATGCTAATCATACTTTTGAACAATTTGCCTTTAGGAGCGGAATATAGAGTAGGGATAAACGATGTAACACCATATTTCGGAAGACGAGCAGACATTTCCAAAATTGCTTCCGTTGTCATATCGTCAGTACCGAACCCCTCAAGACCGTGAATATGGGTATCAATAAAACCGGGGGCGATATAGTCGCCTTTTAAGTCGATAAATTTTATATCGGGATTAAAGTTTTTTTGCTTAAAACGGCTTTCGTTAAAAACATCGGCAATTTTGTTGTTTTTAATCAAAACCGCACAGTTTTCCATTGTGGAATAGCCGTTTAGTAAAGTTGCATTATGCAGGCAGATTTCTGATGTCATATTTTTACTCCGAATCTGTATATAAGCATATTAGCATAAAAATTAAATATTGGCAGATAAATTTTACTTAATTAAGGGATTTTTTTATGGACAAAATAGGCAAAATATATTACAATATTGTCAATATTGTAAGGAAAATTTATATGGTCGAAACTGCTGACATCACCGAATATAATTTAGGAGCCGTATTAGATGAGCTTCCGAATACTCCTGCCGGCAGAAAAATCCGTAAATTTATCGAAAGAACCGATAAATTTCATGATGAGTGGTGTGCAGAAAAAGGGAAAGTTGATGCTTATGTTGATAAGATGTCATCGGAAGAAAAATTACAAAAAGCATTGTTAGGTATGAATCGCTTCGGATTTGCAGGTATGACCGACGAAGAAAAAATAGCTAAAATAGATGAGATAGCAAAAGGTGACATAGTAAGATATAAGGAAAGAGAAGGTAAAGATATTTCTTTTGAGGAAATGAAAGAGAGAAATATTGACCGTAGTGCAAGACAATATTTGTATTGGCAAATGGCGGCTTTGAAAATAAATTCTCGTTTCAATCCTGATTTTGATGCTTCGCTTAACAAAGGCTATTGTACAGCTTCATTGATGATGTGTTTGCGTGAGAGTGATAAAAGCGGTGAGCTTGATGCTATTTTTAATACCGATACCGAAAATCTTGCACATCCGGGAACACTTTTTAAGCATTTGCAAACAATGAACGGCGGAAAATATGCGGAACATATTCATCGCAGTTTTGATGAAGGGGCGGTTGATGTTCGAGATATAATTGATAAACATCAAATGAAGCCGGGAGCTCTTGTTTGTTTGACAATGGGAGATAGAGATAACCCTTCGTTAGATGACGGACATTGCCATTTGATGATGTATGTAGGTAAAGATGAAAAAGGTCATTGTTTTATGGCCTTTGATAATGATATGAAAAAGGGGCACTTGCATAATCCCGGTGTCGGTTTTGTATGCGATTTTCCGAAAATGACCGCAGATATTATAAAAGACCATCACTATATTCCGCAAATGAGAGAAGCGACAGAGACAATACAAACCGAAAATTCTTCACAAACAAAGGTAACTATGCCGATTATGAGCAGACACGGCGGTATGGAAATGTAAACTTGACAAAAAAGTGCAAGTGTGTTACCTTTTTAGTCTAATCAAAAATTATTTCATAAATTATGTATTACTAACTATATTTAGCTATGAACAAGGATTCACGTATTACAGAACTTGTGCGTAAGGTATTGAAAGATTCAATCGGGTTACGCGAGGGTGAAAAAATTTACCTTGAATTTGAGGGAGAACAAACGCTTCCTGTCATGGAAGAGTGTATCAAAGAAACAATCAAACTCGGTGCCGTGCCGTTTTATTTTTTCAACGATACCGCTCATCACGTTGCTTTAACG
>JAFYRQ010000027.1 GCA_017546885.1 Alphaproteobacteria bacterium | reverse complement strand
TTTAATGAATTGAGGATAATATTCGTTGTTCCTTTTATGTCGCCTTCTATATTGAAAAGTCCATTATTTAATGTTCCGTCGGTATTGAGCTCAATATCCATTAATAGGGTAGGAATATTTCCGTTTGTAGCTGAAGCTATATATGATTTCATTTCAAAAACATTGTCTTTAGCAACAAATAGCTGTCCTCCATCTGACATTTTAAGTGTTTTCAGATTGTTTACTTCGTTATTGAAACGGGTGTATCCGCTTGAATCACCGCTGATTTCTATATTATACTCAATGCCATCCACTTTGTCGTCCATTATGAAGTTACCATCATTTAAGTTCTTTAAGTACAAAGTTGTATCTGCAGTTGCCATATAAATAGCAGTTTGATTTGTATTTGCATTATTGCCACTGACAGATATGTTTTTTCCGTCTGCTTGCATAGATATATTTGATAAAGAGTGAACTGCTCCTGCTAGATTATTACTCGATGTATTATTTTTTATATCTACATTAGTTAATGTGCTTGAAGAATTTGCCGTAGCATAAATTGCACCGCCGGCAGAAGCTTTATTGCCGATGATTTCGGAATTACTTATGGTTAATGTGCCGCCGTTATATATAGCGCCACCATTAACAGACGAATTATTGCTGTTAAAACTGCTGTCGGTTATTGTTGTATTTGTGGTGTTGTAAATTGCACCACCATTTCTTCCGCTGTTTGATGTAAAGGTTGTATTTGAAATTGTTCCCGTGCCACCTGTTTTATAGATAGCACCGCCGTCTTCACCTGCGGAGTTTTTTGTAAATGTGCTGTCAGATATGTCTAAGCTTCCTCTGGTACTATAAACCGCTCCGCCTGTCCACCAAGCAGAGTTTTCCGTGAATACGGTTTCTTTAATAGTAAAGTTTGTGCCATAAGAATGAATTGCAGCACCTGCTTGTCCTTCTCCTTGTCTTCCTTGCCATGTTGTATTTTTTATAAATTCTGAGTTGGTAATAGTAACAGAGCCCCCGTTTCCTCCTACTGCAGAGCGATAATTTTCTTCGAAAGTTGCAGTTATATTTTCAATTGTTCCATAGTTCCAAATTGTGCCGTGCATCCAACCGTTATTATTTTTAAAGTATCCGGTGATATTTTTAATAATCCCTTGATTGTGGATTGATGCCCCTGAAGCTTCGTGTCCGTGTTCCCATGTTGCTCCTATGGTTTTATTTCCTATGAAGTTTCCGTTTATGCTTCCGATTTCATATCCGCTACCATTGAATATTGCAGCTCCATGATAAGCTGTATTATTATAAAAATTAGCATCAATTTTATTGATTTTTCCAACGTTCATAATGACTGCGCCCAATTCATCATCGCCTCTTGCGGATACTTCAGGGTTATTATAAAATCCGTCAAAGGTTATATTTTCTATTGAATCAATGGTTTTCCAATTTCGAAACATGTTTGTTTCAATATCTCCGCCATATACCGTATGGCCGTTACCGTTAATGGTAATGTTATTGTTACTGCTGCCGCTGTTGAAAACAGGAGTATTCCACGTAATTCCATTTTCCGTATCACTAACGGTTATATCCGCACCGAGTATGATATTGTCACCATTTGTTAGGGCATTTCTAAACTCTGCTGATGTATCAACTTCAACTGCGTTTACATAATAAATAGGTAAAGTTGCGAACATAATCGCATAAGAAAATTTTTTCATGAGATGTTTCTCCGTAAAGTTTTTCAATATGTATATTTTATACAGCTATGCAATGTTTTTTGCAATTAAAATAAGGATGTTATATGAAATAAGTAAAACCGCTCGTTTGAGCGGTTTTACATGTTATTAATCGTAATTATTTTCTGCGTAAAAACGATGGAATGCTCAAGTCGTTTTCAGCATAATCACCACCTGATGCAAGGCTCGGAGTTACCGGTTCCTGATAGTGTTGTTGTTCTTTTTCTGCTTTTTTCTTGTTACGATTGAGCAAGATAGAACGACCGGTTACTCTATCAAGAAATGTAGGTTTGTATTCTCTATCTTCGGGAACAATTAATTCTTCATTTCTTTCTTGTCTTGTCGGAGTTGCAAAAATTTGCGGTGTAGCGAACAATTCAGGTTCTTCTTCTTCCATTAAACGAGGAGAGTTAGATGGGCTGAAAATATTACCTTGAGAAGATAATGCACTTTCAAGTTGAGCATCAATATCATTGCGTTCTGTTCTGTTCATAACAGCATTGAACAATGAAGATGCTTGAGGCATATCGTTCATAACCGAAGAAAAACCATTGTCATTAGCTTCTTCTTCCGTTTCACCGAGCAAATCGTCAATAATTGCAATAGGTTCATTTGCAACTTTGATTTCTTCTTCCGGAATTATGTCTTCAATCGGAGAAGGTTCTTCATAAGTTGATTCTTCAACAACTTCTTTCGGTTCTTCTTCAATGCTTTCCGGAACGATTGTTGCGGCAAATTTTGCTAAATTAGAATCAATTTCATCGCTCGGAATATTAGGAATTGAGCTACCGCTATTGTAGCTTTCTTCTAAATAATTGGTAATCGGAGCCGTTTTTGTTTGCACGTTTTTGGCTTCGCCGATACCGGTAGCAACAATAGAAACTCTGATTTTTCCGGTTAATGATTCATCAAAGCTTGAACCGAAGATGATATTTGCTTCTTCATCAACTTCTTCTTTAATGCGGTTGGCAGCTTCGTCAACTTCAAATAATGTAATATCCGGACCGCCGGTAATATTAATCAATACACCTTTAGCTCCGCTCATATTGTTGTAGTCTAACAACGGATTGGAAAGAGCTTCTTCCGCAGCTTTGATAGCACGATTGTCACCTTCTGCTTCGCCGGTACCCATAATTGATTTACCTTTATCGGACATAATGTTTTTAACATCTGCAAAGTCCAAATTGATAAGTCCGGGCATTGTCATAAGGTCTGTAATAGAGCGAACACCGGAATATAATACATTATCGGCCATAACAAAAGCATCGGCTAAAGTGGTGTTTTTATCAGCAATGCGGAAAAGGTTTTGGTTAGGGATAATGATAATGCTGTCAACGGAAGAAATAAATTCTTCAACGGCTTTTTCGGCAATTTGCGCGCGCTTTTTACCTTCAAACTGAAACGGCTTGGTAATTACACCGATAGTCAAAATACCTTTTTCTTTTGCAATTTTTGCAATAACCGGTGCTGCCCCTGAGCCTGTACCACCGCCCATTCCGGCTGTGATGAATACCATATTGGCGCCTTCGAGTTCTTTCTCTATTTCTGCTCTTGCTTCTTCTGCAGCGGCTTTTCCTACTTCAGGGCATGCGCCGGCACCTAAACCACGAGTAGTTTCCACACCGAGTTGGATTCTGCGTGTGCATTTTGAATTTGCCAAGGCTTGTGCATCTGTATTGGCAACAATAAAATCAACACCTTCCAAGGTTTTTGTAATCATATTGTTAACGGCATTTCCGCCGCCACCACCGACACCGACAACAGAAATACGCGGTTTTAATGTTATCATATTAGTTTCTGGTACTGCTAATTTTACGGGCATAAGTTTAACTCCCAAGTTTAAATGGTCAAAAAATATTTGCTCTCATACTACGAAAAAGTGATTAATGTTTAGTTACTAAAATTAAAAATTATTCTTTAGCCAACTAAGAATTTTGCTGAAGCGACTTCCGTCCGGATTAACCGGTTTAGAAATGATTTTTGTAGGTTTAATTTCGGGATGATTTAAGACGAATAAAAGCAACCCGATAACCGTTGAAAATGACGGATATTGCAGAACCTCAAATTCGGATATGTCCAGAGTGTTTCCGATATTTCTCGGACGACCTAAACGAACTTGTTTGTCAAGGATAAGCGATGCAACTTCTCTTATTCCCAATAATTGACTTCCGCCTCCGGTTAATACGATGCGGTGAGAGTTTACTTCTTTTAATCCGGCTTCATCAAGTTTTTGATTTACAAGTTCAAAAATCTCTTCAACACGAGGGGCAATGATTTCGATTAAGTTTGACTTTGGTATATATTTTATCAAGCTGTCGTCTTCTTCGCCGACCGGATATACATTAATTGTTTCATTTGCATCTTGAGAATTTAAGAATGCGCAACCATGTAAGGTTTTCAATCTTTCGGCATGAGCAAAAGACGTGGTCAAACCCCAAGCAATATCTTTTGTTACATTGTCTCCGCCGACACCGATAGAACTGAAATACACCGGATGACCGTGCATAAATGTAGCTATACTGGTCGTGCCACCGCCTATATCAATGATTGTTGCTCCCAACTCTTTTTCATCTTCAACAAGACAAGCAAGCCCCGATGCATAAGGAGATAAAACCTTTCCGGCAATCTCTAAATGTGCATTATCGAGAACGGTTTGAGTGTTGCGATATGTAATTGCCGGAACCATGCCGAGCAAAACATCGGCAGATAAGTTTTCACCGTACATATTACGCGGATCACTGATTTCTTCGCCAAAATCGAGACGATACCCTGTGGTTAAGCAGTGGATGAGTTCATTGTCCTCAATGTTTAATTTGTATGTTGCTTTATCTTTAGCTTTTTTAGCCTCAATTTCGGTAACCGGCTTAGTTTTATTAAGAGGAATCGAAGCGCGTTTGATAACACTTTTGGTTTTGCTGCTTGATATGTTGACAATAACTCTTTCTACACGTTCATTTGCCATTTGTTCAGCGGCTTCGAGTGCATCACAAATAGAGTAGGTTGCCTGATTGAAATTTGTAATTACACCGTTTTGAATTCCTTTTGCGGCATTGTAGCCATATCCGACAATAGATATTTTCTTATCTCTGCCGTTCACACGTGCAATAACACAACATACCTTAGATGAGCCTATGTCTAAAGCAGCAATTAATGTATGTCGGCTAAAGGAATTCATTGTTTTTGCACCCATTATAGTTTGTGTTCTTTAATGTTTCGACGACGCAATCGCTCTTCTTTTGAGAGCTTTAACGGAGTCACTACAACTTTGTTCCCGAATCTTAAATCAATGATGGTTAATTTACGCTTAAGAAGTCCTTGCGTTTTGCTCAATTTTATCAATTTTTTCCAAGCATTTTTTGTCTTTTCGGCCGGAAGTCTTATGGTCACACCATTTTCAATATCGTCCAAAATAATATCCCAACGTCGTTCAGAAATATATGAGGCAGCCTTGATGCGTTTGTAAAGCGAATCGTCTTCTTGTATTATCGGCAACAGCTTGTTGATATTTTCAGGAGCGCCTTTACCCGTAATAATGAGTGTAGGAACAACGGGAATATGGTTGGTTTTTATAACAAAACCATCTTTGTCAACCGGATAAAAACTGTTGTTTGTTTGCCAAATTGCGCTTATTTCTTTTTCGGTTATTTTTATATTTATATTATTTGGAAAATATGAACGTTCAATTACAACCGTTTTTACCCACGGAAGCAGCAAAATATCTTGTTTTATCTGATGAATATCAATGTTAAAGATATTGTTGTTATTGGCTAAATTTATGATGTTTTTTATATCTTCCAAAGGAGTCTTGTCTCGCCCTTGAATAATCACGTCATCAACGGTAAAACCAATCTTAGAGGTTATATCGATAAAGTAGTCGGAAAATGTATCGAGTTTTTGTTCTACAAAATTAGTTTTTGCAACATATATACCAAAAGAAACGGCAGCGATGAGCCACAAAAGACACAAATTGCCGATGAAACGATAAGGCCATAATTTTGGTAAATATACCTTATATTTCTCATCGACTTTTTGAGCCGGAATTTCCGGTTTTATGTTTTTTTTCCAAAACCACATCTATTTATCTATGCCTACTCTTTTAACTTCCCATTCAAGTGTGATATATGTTTTTTGACGAACCTGAGATATTATGGTTTCCCCCAAGGTTTCAATATCTTTTGCGGTAGCATTGCCGGTGTTAATCAAAAAATTGCAATGTTTATCAGAAACTTTTGCTCCGCCGACAACCAACGAATCGCATTCGGATTTTTTTATTAATTCCCATGCTCGCAATCCTTTGGGATTTTTGAAAGTTGAACCGGCAGTTTTTTGGTTATATGGCTGATTGGCTTGTCGATATGCTTTTTGCTCTGCTAAAGTTTTTTCAATATTTTCCTTACTGTCTTTAGTTGTTTTAAAGCTGATTGATAAGATAATCCAATCATCAGGAAAACAACTTGTTCTGTAATCAAGCTCTAAATCTTTTACACCGATGGTTTTAATTTCGCCGTCTCCGTTTATAATCTGAGCAGAGGTTATAACATCTTTAACTTCTTTTCCGAAACATCCGGCATTTGTTTTTACCGACCCGCCGATTACTCCCGGAATTGAACATAAAAATTCCAGTCCGCCCAATTCATTGGCAATCAAGTGTTTTTTCAGTTCAATATTTTTTAATCCGGCTCCGCAGGTTATTTCGTTATCACCTAAGGTTATCTTTTTGAATGATGGCGAATCGAGTTTGATTACCACACCGGGAATGCCACCGTCACGCACCAGCAAATTTGAACCGCCACCGATTACAAAAGTAGGAATATTTTTAGGGCAGTTTTTTAAAAAATAGCTCAAATCATTTTCATCTGACGGAATATACATAACTTCGGCAGGACCACCGACACCAAACCACGTATGTTTGCTTAAATTGACATTATTTAAGTATTTTCCTTTAACTTTCGGGAGAAGTTTAAGCATAGGTTTCTTTTTGAAAAAATTAAACATATTAACCTCTCTTTATAATTGTTTCTACAACATCGGCAAGACGTTTATCGGCATCAATGATTGCAAATTTTTTGGTGTTTCTTGCCATTATTTCCAATTCTGTCGGATTATTTATAAATTTTTCCAATATTTCTTGCAGTTTTTCGGCTGTGAAATCTTTTTGAGCGATTACCATGCCGCCATTTTTATTCTTAAATTCGGAAGCATTAAATGTTTGATGATCGTCTGCTGCCGTCGGTAACGGAACTAAAATTGACGGAATTCCCGCAGCTGCAATTTCACAAACGGAAGAAGCACCGGCGCGAGATATGATAATGTGGTTCGTATCATATAATTCCGGCATATTTTTGAAGAAATTTGATATTTCGGCAGAACATTTTGCATCCGAATATTCTTTTTGCAACAGCTCAATGTCATCTTTTCTGCACTGTTGCGTGATATGAATATTTTGCTGAATTTTTTCATCAAGAGATTTAATTGCTTGCGGTATGACTTCCGAGAAGATTTTTGCTCCTTGTGAACCGCCCAGAACCAACAGATTAAATTTTCCGTTTTGTTCAGGTTGTTTGTATTGTTTATCAAAAAGTGCAGATATTGTTGTTCTTACCGGCATACCGGTTAAAACAGTTTGATTTCCTTGCGGAGCATATTTTGTTTTAGGAAAGCTTGTGGCTATTTTAGAAGCATATTTAGCTAAAAAGCGATTTGTTCGGCTCATAACCGAGTTTTGTTCGTGAATTATTAAATCTGTTCCTGTCAGGATGGCAGCAACTGCACAAGGAAATGAAGCATATCCGCCGAAACCTACAACACACTCGGGCTTATATTTGATAATAATATAAACGGATTGTAAAATACCTAAAGAAACTTTAATTAAACTTTTTATCTTAAACCAAATATTTTTACCGACTAAAGCACCGCTTAATACGGCTTTGTTTTCAATTTCGCTCAGTTTGCCGTGATAGTTGTTCAGTCCTCTTTGGTCCGTAACCAACATTAAATTATAGTTGCGTTTTTCAAGTTCTTGTGCAAGTGCATCCGCAGGATAAACATGTCCTCCGGTGCCACCGGCAGTTAGAATTATGAGTTTTTTTTTGCTGTCAGACATTATCTTTATCCTCCGCATGAGAGTTTTTACGAGTGATTGCCAGAAGCATTCCCATACCTATTGCAGATGCCAATATTGAAGAACCGCCATAGGATATAAACGGCAAGGTCATACCTTTAGTTGGCATTAATTGCAGAGTTGATGCCATATTAATTACTGCTTGAATACCGAAAGACAGAGCAAGTCCCGAAACAGATAAAACAATGAAAAAATTGTTTTCTCTGCATGATAATATGAGCGAGCGAATAACTATTGTTGCGTATAAAAGGACAACGGCAAGACAGATAAAAAATCCGTATTCTTCGGCAATTACGGCATAAATAAAGTCTGTATGGGCATCTGGGATATGAGAGCGTGCTATTCCTTCTCCGGGACCTCTGCCAAAAAAATTGCTGCTTGCAAAAGCTTCATTTGCACGTTTAATTTGATATGGTGTATCATTTCCTGAGGCGAAAAATTGAAGTATGCGCATCTGAAAATGCGGAAAAGTAAAATATCCGATTATTACTCCGATAATAGCCAATATACCTAATATAATTATCCAAAATAACGGAATTCCGCTTAACACTAATTGAGCGGCCCAGATGACGGATACAACGGTAGTCATTCCGATATCAGGTTGAAAAAGTATCGCGCTTGCCGTAATTATAAACAGTCCGATTGACAAGAAATTTCCGGGGAAATCAGGTTGTTGTTTTTGTCCGTTAAACAGCCAAGCGGCCATAATGATAAAGAATGGTTTTACAAATTCTGAAGGTTGTAAAGTAAAACCAAAAAAAGGAATCCAACGAGATGCACCTCTGTTCGCTTCTCCTAGGAAAAAAGTCATCCCGACCAATATCATGGCAACTAAATATCCTAACAGAGCAATTCTGCGGATGGTTTTAAGTTTTAGCATAGATAAAGAAATAACAATTCCTAGTGCAACAGGAGCAAATATCAGGTGGCGTTTTATAAAGTGATAACTTCCGAAACCTTCTCTTTCGGCAACAGCCGGGGAGGCTGAAAAACATAAAATTACCCCTATGGTAATTAACGCGATAATACAACCGAGTAATATTTTATCAACAGTCCACCACCAATTTGTAAAAAAGTTATTTTTACCGCGAGATATCAGCATTTAGTTTCCCCATGCGGTAGGGCTTACAACTGCGAGCATTCCGAGGCCGGCAACCAACCAACCGATAACCCAAAAACGTATTACCACAGTTGTTTCTTTCCACCCTTTTTGTTCAAAGTGGTGATGAATGGGAGCCATTAAAAATACTCTTGTTTTGGTGCGTTTGTACCAAAAAACCTGTATCATTACCGACAAAGCTTCTGCAACAAAAACAAAACCTATAATTGCCAATAATAAATCTTGTTTAGCCAAAATAGCAATCGTTCCCAAAAGGGCACCGAGAGACAAAGAACCGGTATCGCCCATAAAAATTTGAGCAGGAGAGCAGTTGAACCACAAAAATCCCAAACAAGCTCCGATAACGGCAGAACAAATGATGCTTAAACTCGGGAATGGCATAAAATCGTAATATTCAAAGCCGATTAAAAGAGCAATAAATCCTAAAACCATAAAAGGAGGAATAAGCAAGCCTGCTGCCAATCCGTCTAGTCCGTCACTTAAGTTTACGGCATTGGAAGCACCGGCAATTACAACCATGGCAAACGGTATGTAAAACCACCACAAATTAATCGGGAAGTCGAGATAGGGAACAATAATGCTAAAGTTCATAGGGGCTTCATATTGTGTTGTGGCAAAATATGCTACTCCGGCAGCAACGGCAAATTGAATTAGCAGTTTAACTTTTGCGGTCATTGCATTAGGAGTATGTTTTTTTACTTTTACATAGTCATCAATAAAGCCGGCAATTCCGAAAACAATCATAACACCTAAACATACCCAGGTCATTCCTTGTTTGAGATTGGCAAAGAGCAAAGTTGATATTATAATTGAAGCTAAAATCAAAATTCCTCCCATTGTAGGAGTTCCTTTTTTTGTCTCCAAATGGCTTTTAGGTCCGCACTCTCTTATCGGCTGCCCTTCATGTTGCCATGCACGCATTAATTTAATAAATTTTTTGCCGCATAAAAGCATTATTATTAATGAAGTAAAAAATGCCAAAAAGTCGGCAGTATAGGCATTTAGAAAACTATATAACATCTGATTCGCTCCCCGGAACTTTTTTATTCATTATAACTTACATGTAATGTCTAAAAATTTGATTAAAATTACGGCTTGAATTGTTAATAACACAAATTATTTAAATCATAAGTTTAATTTTTACGAAGAGGGCAAAATGGTTGATAAAAAAGGATACGCGCATGCTTGGATTATAGCTCTTGTTTTTTTAATTTTTGCGGCTTGGTTAGGATGGCATTTACATCATAAAATTAGTTTGCCCGAAAAAGAAATGTCGGAAGCAGAAATTAATGTTGTCCCGATAGTTGAAAAAAATGTTGCGGTAGAAAAGCAATATATCGGCTATGTGACTCCGATAAATGATGTTAGTGTTCAACCTTATATAAACGGTTTTGTAAGTGAAGTTTTGGTAGAAGGCGGACAAAAAGTTAGCGCAGGACAACAATTAGTGGTTATGGAACAAGAGCAATATCAGGCTGCTCTTGATGCTGCTAATGCTTCTCTTTCTAAGGCGACAGCCGATTTTGAATATGCCAGAAATTATTATGAAAGAATAAAAAATGCCGGTTTAAAAGCGGTTTCTCAAACAGAAACAGATAATGCAAAATCGTCTTTTTTGGCATCGCAAGCGGTTTTGCATCAGGCAAAAGCTAATGTAAAACAAGCAGAAGTAAATTTAGGATATACGGTTGTTACTTCGACAATTAACGGTATTGTCGGAAATGTTGCCTTGACAAAGGGGGATTATATTTCTCCGCAAAATGTTCTTTTCAGCATTATTCAGACCAATCCGATGCGAGTTGTTTTTTCAATCAGCGATAAAGATTATTTGGAAGAAAATGCCAAAGAAAAAATGTTTGATGATGAACGAATCAGATTAAAACTGGCAAACGGTAATGTTTATGAATATGAGGGAGTGTTTAAGTATTCGGATAATCAGATAGACAGAACAACAAATTCCGTAGCTGTATATGCCGATTTTGAGAATCCGAAACAAAAGCTCATGGATAAGGCTTATGTGACGGTAATGGTTGCAAAAGATTACAAAGGAATTTTGATAAATAAAGATTTGGTTACGTTGCAATCGGAAAACAGTTTCGTTTATGTAACCGAGGGAAATATCGTAAAAAAACATAATGTGAAAATATTGGCAGAATCGGGCAATAATTATGTTCTTGAAAATAATTTTTTGCCGACAATGAAGCTTGTTGCCGAAAAAATTACCTTAAAACCCGACGAACAAAAGGTAAAAATAAACGAGATAAGCGGTGAGAAGGAGAATAAATGATGTTTTCTCAATATTTTATAAACAAACCGCGTTTTGCTGCCGTTGTGTCCATAATTATGGTCTTAATCGGTTTATTGGCAATTTTTGTTTTACCTGTTTCACAATATCCTCAAATTACACCACCGCAAATTGTTGTAAGTACTACCTATCCGGGAGCAAGCGCTCAAGTGGTGGTTGATACGGTTGCAATTCCGATTGAAAACCAAATTAATGGTGTGGAAGATATGTTATATATGAGTTCTACATCAAACGACGAAGGAAATTATAAACTCACCATTACTTTTAATGTCGGTACCGATCCGGATATTGCTCAGGTTAAGGTGCAGAATCGCTTAAGTCAGGTTATGTCGCAACTGCCGTCAATTGTTCAACAAGAAGGTGTTACGGTTACTACCGAAATGTCAAATATGTTGGCATTGTTAGTTTTGCGTTCTCCTCATAATACGTATGATGATTTATATTTAAGTAATTATGCTTATGTGAATTTGAAAAATCCTTTAGGTCGTGTCAGCGGAGTCAGTGATGTTCAAATTTTCGGTCCGCAATATAGTATGAGAGTATGGCTAAATTCGGAAAAAATATCATCATTGGGATTAGATAGTACAGATATAGTTAATATTATTGCTTCTCAAAATGTTCAGGCTTCAATAGGCAGTATAGGGTCTGCACCGGCAAAACAAGGAGCAAATATGGTATTGTCATTGTCGGCCAAGGGACTATTAAATAATGTTGAGGATTTCAAAAAGATTGTAGTCGCAACATCAGATAACGGTGGAATCGTTTATTTGGAAGATATAGCCCGAATCGAACTAGGGGCGGATACTTATACTATGAATGCAAGTTTTGATAATGCGCCTGCGGTTATTATGTCTTTAAGTCAAACTCCGGGCTCAAATTCGTTGAATATTATGGATGATGTTGCCAAGGAAATTGAAAATTTATCAAAAACGTTTTCCGAAGATTTAGAATTTAAAATTGCTTATGATTCAACTCAATATGTGAGAGCCTCAATAGCCGGAATCATAGAAACATTGTTTATTACGTTTTTGCTTGTGGTAGCTGTAACTTATTTGTTTTTACAAAAAGCAAAAACAACATTAATTCCGCTAATAACAATACCTGTATCACTGATAGCTACTTTTGCCGTTTTATATGCTTTAGGATTTGATATAAATATTCTAACCTTATTTGCTATGATTTTGGCGATAGGCTTGGTTGTTGATGATGCAATCATCGTTGTTGAGCGAGTTCAATATTTGATGGCTTATGAAAATATGGATGCGCATAATGCTTCAATAAAAGCAATGCAACAGATAGGAAGTGCGATTATTGCAACTACATTTGTTCTTTTATCAATTTTTGTTCCCGTCGGATTAATGGCCGGTATTACCGGAAAAATATATCAGCAATTTGCGGTTACAATAGCAACTGCTGTTGTTTTTTCGGCTTTTAACGCGTTGACATTAAGTCCGTCTCTTTGTGCAATATTTTTGCGAGATGATAAGCAGCAACAACCGCACGGATTTTTTAAATCATTTGATGACATGATAGATTTTTTTAAGCAAAAATATTTGATTGCGGTTCAGTTTTTTGCTTCAAAGTTGAAAATAACAACAATTTTAACGTTGGTAATTATTGCCATTTTAGGTTTAGGATTTAAGTTTACTCCGACATCATTTTTACCTGAAGAAGACCAAGGGATTATTTTCGGAGATATTCAGCTGGACAATACTTCAAGCATAAATCAGACAAATAAAATTTTAGGAGAAATCGGTGAAAAAGTAAGAAAAGTTGAAGGTGTAAAATATTTTGTAGGTGTTGCCGGATACAGTATGTTGGGCGGAGCAGGCGAAAATGTTGCTCTGGGGGTTATAGGCTTAAACCCATGGGATGAGCGAAAAACAAAAAATACATCTGTTGAAGGAATAACCGAAAAATTAACTCAAGAATTTGCATCAATAAACGGA
This sequence comes from Alphaproteobacteria bacterium, assembly GCA_017546885.1. Taxonomy (GTDB): domain Bacteria; phylum Pseudomonadota; class Alphaproteobacteria; order RF32; family CAG-239; genus JAFUYI01. The sequence continues at coordinate 11,016 of JAFYRQ010000027.1, read as the reverse complement.
GCTAAAATAAACTTTTTTGCCCCTCCTGCAATTCCCGGTATCGGAAACAGTAACGGTTTAACGATGGAGTTTTTGGCAATTAATCAAAATATTACATCAAATGAACTGTTTGAAAATTTGCAAAAGTTTTTGGGAGTATTAAACTCAAATCCTGATTTAGCTTATGCTTTCAGTGTTTATACTGCCGATGCGCCCCATGTGTTTTTGGATATAGACAGAACAAAGCTTGAATCATATAAAATTCAGGTTAGTGATTTGTTTGAAACTCTCCAAAATAATTTAGGTTCAAGATATGTAAATAATATAACTTTGAGCGGACAGGTTAATAAAGTTATTGTTCAGGCTGATTTTGATTATAGAAGCAGTATAGAGGATATAAAAAATCTCTATGTTCGTTCTGCTAACGGTTCCATGATAAAAGTAGGAAGTTTTGCCGATGTCAAAATATCATTGTCTCCTAAAACCATAAACAGATACAATCAATATCAAAATGCGTCGGTTGTTGCTCAGAGTGCTAACGGAGTAAGTACCGGAACAGCTATTGATGCTGTTGAGAAAGAAGTAGATTCCACATTATCTCCGGACAGTTACAAAATAGCATGGACCGGATTGAGTTTACAAGAGGTTGAAGCTTCCGGTTTAGTAGTCGTTTTGATTGTTTTGGCTCTAGTATTTTGTTATTTGTTTTTGGTTGCTTTGTATGAGAGTTGGATGTTGGCATTTTCAGTTATGTTTTCAACAATTTTTGCAATTATGGGAGCATTAATCGGTTTGCATTTGATGGGACAATCGTTGAGTATATATGCGCAACTCGGTTTGGTTATGCTAATAGGTTTGGCGGCAAAAAATGCAATATTGATAGTAGAGTTTACAAAGTCTTATCGTGAAAAAGGCGATAGCATACTTGAGGCTTCGATAAAAGGAGCAGGGGAGCGATTTCGTGCTGTATTAATGACTGCATTGACTTTTATTTTAGGTGTTTTTCCGATGATTGTGGCCAGTGGAGCCGGGGCTTCCAGTCAAATTGCAATCGGAACAGCGGTTTTTTTCGGCATGATTGCTGCAACTTTTGTAGGAATAATATTTATTCCGGCATATTTCGCATTGTTTGAAAGTATAAAAGAATATAGCTCAAAGGTAAAAAGTAAGGAGAATAATAATGAGGAAGTTAGGTAAAATCGGGGCAATATTGTTACTGGCTTCCTGTTCGGTAGGACCGGATTATGAAAGCCCGATATTTTGGAATAATCAGCAATTAGTGAACAGTTTAGGAGTGGATTATTACTCAAATTATCCGATAAATATTTTTTGGTACCGGGATTTTGGTGATGAAACATTAAATCGCTTGATAGGCGAAGCTTTACAAAACAGTCCTAATGTAAAAATTGCTTTGGAAAAATTGCGACAAGCCAGATATTCGTTGAATATCAGTGAAGTACGATATTTTCCGATGCTTGATGTTAATGGTGAGTATAACTATATGTATGCTCCGAAATATGAGGAATTAGGTGACAAAACAAGCTATTATCGATTAGGCTTAGATGCTTCTTGGGAATTAGATATTTGGGGCGGAGGACGTCGTTTGAGAGAAAGTGCTCAAGCATTATATCGTGCAGCGGCAAATAATTTGAATGATGTGTTTTTGAGTATGACGGCAGAGGTAGCGAATAATTATATTTTGTTGCGTACAACACAAGAAAGGTTGCGAATTTCAAAGCAAAATTTACGTTTGCAAAAAGAAATATATAATACGGTCAGAGATAAGTATAAATCAGGTTTAGCTGATGATATTGCCTTAAATCAGGCAGAATATGCGGTTCAAACCACTAAATCATTATTGCCGGATTTGGAATATCAGGTAAAAGCGTATAAAAATGCTATTGCGATTTTGCTTGATAAATTGCCGGAAGAAATTGCGGAGCTTGATACTACCGAAAATAATATTGTCAGAAAAACATTTGCGTTTAATTTGCAAAAGTTGAGAGAATTTCCGGTTGAAGTAATAAGAAATCGTCCGGATGTTAAAATGGCAGAAAATATGCTGATTTCAAAAAATGCCGATATAGGTCAAGCAGTGGCCGATATGTTTCCGAGTGTTAGTATAACGGCGATATTAGGTTGGCAAGCTCACCTGATTAAAGACTTGGGAAAATCTGAAAATCCTGCTTACGGATATACTCCGGTGGTTAATATTCCTGTTTTACACTGGGGACAATTAGTAAATCAGGTTAAGCTAAACAAATCAATAAAAGAAGAATATTTATATTTATATCAAAATGCGTTATTGGGGGCGATTCAAGATATAAGTAATTCTGTTGAAGCGACAAATAAAGGTTATGATAAAGTTATTGCTTTGACACGCTCGGTTAATAATATGCAGGAAGTTTTTGATAATATGAAAGTTAAATATCAATCAGGATTATCAGAGTTCAGTGATATTTTATCAACCGAGCAAAATCTCCTTGAAGCACAAAATAACCTGGTTGTTGCTCGAGGGGCAATTTATCAAAATATAATCAGTTTTTATAAGTCAATAGGCGGTGGCTATTGAGAAACCTTTTTACGCAAATATAAATTTGTAGAATCAGGTATGTCATAGATACGGGTAACATAGCCTCTGGCTTCCATGCAATTTACATATTTTTGATAATTTATATCATCATCATCTTGCGGTGTTGGGGTATTTACCATAAGAGGTTGTGCCCCAGGATAAGGCACAAAACTGGCCCATATACCGCTCTTTCCGTTCCAATCGGCTCTTATTTCCAAATTCGCTTCTTCAGTATACATCGTTTCATGGAACCATTTTTTTACAAAAGGTATCATTTTAAATTGTGCTGCCTCCGTCATACAAAACTTATGGTCGGTTGCAAATTTCTGAACACTGGTACGTGGACGTTGCCAGTGAAAAATTTCTTGTCCGTCACCATGAGCATCAAACCAACTGAACGGAGGAATTTGCCACCAAGGTCTTCTCGGACGTTTTTCTCCGCCTGCCGTGCTTGAGCAAGAGCTTAGTGCCAAAATACAAAGAAGTAAAATAACATATTTTTTCATGACTAAAAATCCAAGTTACTATAATGTTTTGAGGGTAAAATTCCCTTGATGTTATCTTTTAATATTTCTTTGAAAGAAGGACGGGATTTTATTTTTGAATACCATAATTTGGCATTTTTATAATCATCCCAAGAAATATCTCCTAAATAATCAATGATTGAAAGTTGTGCTGCCGCACTGATATCTGCCAAAGAAAAATTGTCACCTGCCAAAAATTTGCGGTTTTCACATAACCAGTCCAAATATTCCATATGAAATTTTAAGTTGTTTATGCCTTTTTTTAATACTCGTGAGTCGGGAGCTGTGCCGGACGTGAAACGCTTAAAAACCTTTTCTGCTACCAAATTGCGATATACTTCTCGATAAAACTTATAATCAAACCATTCCGTCAATCGACGAATTTCGGCATGATGTCTTATATCGCCGTTGATAAGCTTTGCATCTTTGTCGTTGTGAACTTCTTCTAAAAATTCACAGATAGCATTGTTTCCGGTGATAACGTTGCCGTCAAATACAAATATCGGTAACTCTCCGGCAGGATTAAGGCGCATAGCTTCTTCTGACAGATTCCACGGATCTTCTTCTTTTAATACAAACAATATTCGCTTTTCTCCCATAAGAATTCTGGCTTTACGAGAGAAAGGTGAAATCGGATGATGTATTAACAGAACCATATATATTACCCCCACAATTAAATTATATTCTTAATCTATCAATTTGTTTATAATAGGTCAAGTCAGTTATTTGTATTATTTAAAAGCGGACCACCTAAAAGAGGAGAAGAAGATAGCAACGGATTGTTTTTTTCCTCAACCGGAGTTTTTGCTTCTTCTTTAGGTTGTTCCAAAATATAGGATGGTGGAACCGTTCCTCTGGTTTCTTCTTCAACTTTTTGCAAAATTTCGATAGCTCGATTTTTTATTTTGTCTCTGACTTCTTGACGGGACAGCCACTGAGTCAAATTGTGAGAAAGATAATCTCTCTCCATGGAAATCTTTGATATTCCGATAAAAACAGGCATACTCCAGATGCTTTTTTTAGACAAGGTTACTAAATCTCTTACACCCAATTTCATCATTTCAATTGAACCGAACCAATAGGTGGTGAAGATATAATCAATTTCTCCTCTCAAAAGTTTGCCGTACAAATCATAGGAGTTATCAATCTTTTCCAAATTGAAGTTTTGCATTTGATCTTTTACAAAATCGCTCCAATATTCACGACTGTCGATGGCACCTTTCATATTTTTTAAATCAGATATTTTTTTTACCGCAGAGATTTTAGAAGGAAGCATGACCAGATGAACCGGATTATCTATTGCGGCCGGATAGATGAATTTCAAATCTCCGTAAATACTGGTGTCGGAATACATTCCGAGAATTATGTCAGATCTGCCTTTTGCTCCGGTACGAATTGTTTCTTCGTAATCTTGACCTCGATACATTTCAGCAGAAAAATTAGCAAAAGTTTGAAAATCTTTTAAAAATGTATCCAGTAATCCCTCATATCTTCCGCTTGCGGTACTGCCTAAAGGATAATAGTCATAGAAGCTGCTTATTCTCAAAATTGAATTTGACATTTTTTTAGGTACGCCAAATTGCACTTGTGATGCAGCTTGTGTGCAAGGAAGAACAAATGCAATTACAAATAAAAATATTTTCCATAAGTTTTTCATTGTTTCCTCCATTAGTGATTTCGTTCAATAATATAGTGAGCAAGGGCTTTTAAGTTATCGGCACTATTGCCGAATATAAGTAAATCTTCTTCAGCTCCGGCGATGAGCTCTTGGGCAATCTTTCGAGCCATATCCAGTCCGTAAAGACTGACAAAAGTGAATTTGTTTTGTTCGGAATCCTTTCTCAAAGTTTTACCGACGATATTTTCATCACCCGTTTCATCCAGAATATCATCTGCAATTTGAAATGCAATACCGATTTTACGAGAATAGTTAATTAACGCAGTCATTTGTTCAGTATTTGCGTTTCCTAAAACAGCACCGGCTTCAACGGAATAACGCAATAAACGACCGGTTTTCATTTCTTCAATATGTTTAATCATTGCTTCGGCATTTTCTCTTTTTGCTGCATAGGTTGAAGCAATTAAATCTAACATTTGACCGGCTACCATTCCGTCAAAAGCTCCGGCTGCTCTGGCTAACATCTCAATTAAACGACATCTTGTGTTAGCATCTTGAACGGTTTGCGGATAGCTCATAATTTCAAAAGCGTAAGTCAACAAACCATCTCCGGCGATAATGGCTGTTGCTTCGTCAAAATTTTTATGGCAGGTCGGAAAACCGCGACGTATGTCATCATCATCCATTGCCGGCAAGTCATCATGGATAAGCGAATATGTGTGTAGCATTTCAAGTGCCATCGCCACATTTAATGATTGCGTAAAATCTACTCCTAACATACGAGCTGTTTCACATAACAAAAACGGACGTAGTCTTTTTCCTCCTCGTGTCATTGAATAGTACATGGCTTCAACAACACGGCGTTCATAACCTTCGGGAAAGTAAAAGAAATTATTTATTTCCTGATTAAAGCGATTAGAAAAGCTTTTTAATGTTTCTTCTATTTTACTCATTGTTTTCTATTTTATCTAAAGGTGTTAATGAAACATTGCCGTTTGAATTTGTTTCTATTTTTTCGATTTTCAATTTTGCATCGTTTAATTTGTTTTCACAGAATTTTTTTAACTTTACGGCTTGTTCGTATGCAGATACCGCATCATCAAGTTTTATTCTGCCGGCTTCCAATTCTCTAACTAAAGCTTCTAAACGGGTCAGAGCATCTTCAAAACTCATATTTTCAATTATTTCGTCAGACATTTGTATAATTCTCCAAAATTTTTTAATTATATTACGGTCATAATCTTTAAATTTCAATATCAATGTCTATTTTATAAATGTCTAATTGTTAATTTGACGGAGATGTTAGGGATGGAAAATTTGAAAAGATTTGAAAAAAGCGCAGAAATGCTCAAAGCTCTGGGAAATACAAAACGTTTGGAAATAGTTTGTAATTTGCAAAGCGGGGAAAAAAATGTAGGTGAACTGGAAAAAATTATGGGTATAAGTCAATCTGCTTTGTCACAACATTTAGCTGTATTAAGAGCGGCGGATATTGTATCTACCCGCCGTATTGCTCAATCCGTATATTATTCATTAACTAATCCGAAATGTATTAAGATATTGGATTTGTTAAAATATATTTATTATTATTTTTATGAGGCCTGACTATCGTCTTCTCCCAGTCCGAGTTTTTCCATCATGTTGTCATTGACGTCTTCACGTTGTGCAACAATCCATTCCGGAACATTCGGAGCAGGCGGAAGTTTTGCCATAGCTTTCATTCTTGCATCCAAGTACCAACGCGGTGAATCTGCCATAATCGGGTGGTCAATGTTACTTTGCATTAATACAACCTGTTTCAGTTGAGGTAAGCTCAAAAGTTGAGATGCGGTAATAACCGAAACACCCTGTAATGAATAAGTTGTATTCTTTGCGAACGGGTTAGCACCTTTATTGGCAAAACCTTCTTGTTTTGAATAAGAAGAAGTTTGAACCGTCTTGTTACCCACCATTTTTGAGAAACGTTGAGCGGTTTGTTCGTTGTTCTGTGATAAAATGATTTTGCAAGCGGTGGTAGAGATAACCGTTTCCAAGTCATCCTTACCGTATTTACCTGAAATTTGTCCCAAATCTTGTCCGATAAGCAAGTACGACACTTTTTGACCACGTCCTACCGCCGGTCCGTCAATAACCGCTTTAAGTTTAGGCATTTGCGGAAACTCGTCCAATACGAACATACAAGGGAACGGTCCCATTTTGCCGTCTGAAGCATTAACAAAGTTTGGCGGGTTTGAAATAAGGTACGAAGACATCAATTCAATGAAAATACCATTAATCACACCTAATGCACGAGCATCCACTTGGTTAACCGACAAATAAACCGAAATCGGTTTCCATTCACCGGTAATCGGGTCTTTCATACCGCGTAAATCTTTAAATTGTAAGTCAGAAAAGCTTGTTCTTGCCACAACCGCCGAGTTTTTGAATACACCGATACCTGCGAAAGCTGTTGACATAACGGAACCACGTTCTTTATCAGGCATATTACTTAATGATGACAATTCCGTGTAGGCACGTTGAGTATAACCATACTTACGGGCTTCATCAATAGCTGCTTCCAACAAGTCACGCATAGGATCTGCCATTGCTGCCATTTGGTCGCCTTCATCAAGACGACGACGGATTTCACGACCTTGTTTGATTTGTGCTTCGGTCAACCACTCCATAATCATCGCAATACAGGGTTCACGACCGACCCATTTTTCCGGTAACAAGTCCCAAGTTCCGATAGGAACATAGTTTTCAACAGTAAGGTTATTGTTACGCAAATCGGTTACGGCTCTTACGGCAGCCGGATTGTGTCCTTTAATTTCTTCATAATATCCTTCGAGAACTTGTTTATCTTCCGCATCAAGTTTGCCTTCATAAACACGACCGATGAAATAGTCATTTGCACGCGCTTTTTCGCATTTTGAAGAAATAAAGTGAATAAATCCGGTTAATGCCGCACGACCGGTTTGTGACCAGTGAGGGTCGGCACCGCCTTTAGGATCTTCCACCAAAATATTACACATTGAGTCGATATACATATCACGAGCCGGACCTGCAACCGGTAAGGCTGTAGGAGACAACGGATTCCAACTCGGATAATACAAACCTTGCTCCGGCTTGTCTTCCGCACCCCAGTTAATGATAAATACCGGACCATCTTTAGCGCGAGCACCTGATGTACTGTAGCACAATTCCGGTTTAGGGTCGTTAATAACCAAGCTCATGCCTTTAGAATTGAAAATGGTAGGGATAACCACTCCAACGGTTTTACCGGTTCCCGGAGGTGCACAACATAGAGTAGATAATGTTTCAGGGAGTTTTAAGTAGTAGCCTTTATATTTGCCTACAACCATACAAAAGCCATCTAACAACTTCATGGCTTTAATATCTTTTAAGGTTGCCAAACGTCCCGAACCATGAATGTTGGATTGAAATCGGTAAGGGTTACTCATTGCACCGATAATTAAGCCTATGGGAAGGGTTAAAATAGGTATAATCGGCAACCACATACCTAAACTGAAACTACCATGACTGTTAGATATTTGGTTAAACCAACGACCATATTGTCTGAAAAGGTATCCGGGATCGTTAAAAATGGTGGCCATAAATTTGCCGACGGTTTCAATGGATTCTTTTGATACACCATTGCCGATAAGGTAGCCTAACGGCATTGCTATCGCCGCTAAAACAATTGTTACAACAAGAGTAATGATTACGGTCAATGACATCCATTGCACCGCGTGATCATATTCTGCCCATTCTTCTCCGCGTTTTTGTAATCCCATTTTATGTTATCCCATATTACGCAATAAATTAATAAGTTTATCAAGTTTACCCGGTGCAATTGATTTTTCCGCATCAGGTAATGCTCTGGCAAACAATTTTATTTCTTTTGGTGTTCCTCTGTCAATTCTGGTTACATGAATATCAAGAGAATCCCAAATTTCAAACATATCTTCGGCATTTATAATATTACCGATTTGGATAATTACAAATGCTTCTATATCAAGTTTTATGTTAGCAGATTCCAAACGATCCGCAATCATTCTTTTGGCTATATCAATTTTACGAACCGGTGAAACTCGGTGCGAGTTTTCAGAGAACCATAACGGTTCTTCATCATTAAAACGTTCTTCATCCGCTAACCAGTCTCCAGGTTCTCTGTCTAGCATGCACAAGCATAATTTATTTGCGCTGACACCGACATAGTCAATGATGGTATTTTTGATACTTACACGACTGATAACTTCATAGCCTTTTTGTTTGATTATATCAACACAAGAGCCGCTCGGTTGTTTTTGTACCGGTTTTTCTTTATTGTTGAAATCTTCCTTTATGCGGCGTTCGAAATCTCGATTCGGTCTTTCATTTCTTTCCTGACGCTCATTTCTGGGAGCTCGTTCCTGTCTGTCACGGCGCTCATTATCTCGAGAATTTCTGTTGCGTCTGTCGCTATCTCTATCGTTATCTCTTTCTCTGCTCTGAGGTTTGTTACGAGGACGTGCCGGAGCTTCGTCTTCGTCATAATCAAAACGTTCTTTTCGATGGTTATTATTTTCCTGCGGTTTTTGAGCGGGGGTAACATCAAATGAATCAATATCAAAATCTAAATCGTCAACATCATCATCAAACTTAAATAATGCGTGGTCAAATTTTTGAGTAGCAGGTTTGCTCGGTTTTGATGAAGGCGGAATTACAATCGGAGCAAGCGCCGGAACGGAAACAATTTGTTGCGGTTCCTGTTCAATTTGGTCTGTATATGTGGTTGTCGTGCTTCTGATTGCTCGCGGACGAATCTCTTTGTATGAACGTTTTTTGCGAATCGGAGTAACACCGGTATTGGTTGCAATGATTTTCACCGGTTTATAGAACAATGTTTTGAATAATCTCCATGGCAAAGTTATGATAAACCATATCATCTTACCCCAAGAAATCATGCTCAAAGCAATCCATCCTGTGAACCATAAAGGAATGAACGATATGATAATGAGTACAAAAGCCCACTCTTTAGGCTCTGATATAACCCACGAATCGGACCACAAATTCCATGCGATATTCCAGTGTTCTATGTTTAAGATGTCAAAGTGCCAGTTACGGAGCATAATAACCCTAATGCTTTCCATGAAGAAAACACTCCATAACAAACCGACAATTATGATTCTGGCAAGTATGAGTAAGGGTTTCAATAAATTCTCCTATTTCTTATTTACCGACTTTTTCATGAAAAGTCTTATTCTTTTCTTCAAAACTACTACGAATTTTGCTTGAGTTCAAATCTTTTTTATCTTTTTGTTTCGGCATACGACTGGAAATCATTTCTTCTAACATTTGTTGAGGCGTTTGCTTAGCACCTACTTTTGATCCCATGTTTTTCAAAGTAATTGATTTGGGAAGTTGAGCATATTTCTTTTCCTGATAATTGTGATACCAAAAAACAGGGAAGAAAATTATCTTGGTTATCGAGACTTTCATAGCTTTTCGCCAACCCCATATCCACAACGGAATAATGGCAATCAAGGCGATTACAAAGAAATATTCCTGCGCTGTATCAATAACACCGCCATCTTGCCAAAAACGAGATATTTTAATCCAATACCTTTTACCGAAAATATCAAATTTCCAAATCCATTTCATTAGCCATGCGACTATTCCGAAATAGATATATGACCATATTGCTCCGATAAAACAGAAACGAATAAACTTCTTTATTTTTTTCACTATTCTCTACCTGTCTTTTGGGCTAATCCGTATGCAAAGTTTACTTCACGAGCGGTCTTAATTTGGTCTTGACTGAACTGTCCGGATTCTCTCATGTTATTCAGAATTTGATCAGTAGAACCATCTTTTCCTGCTTTTTGGGCTGCAATACCTGCATTTAACAAAGCTTCTTGCTGTTCCGGTGTCAAGTTTCCGTTTGCAAGCATCGCATCAACCATAAACTCAGCACCGCTTTGTTTTGCTTGTCTTGATGCTAACGCACGAGCTTTAATTTCTTCAATTCTCGGGTTGATTTTTTTACCTCTGTCTTCGTGAGCTTGTTCACGTCTTGCATTTTCAGCGCTGCGCGGGTCTGTTTCAACTTGTTTTTGTTTTTTGGCTATTTCCTCATCAGCTTGAGCTTGAACAATACCTTCTTCTTTAAGAGTTTTTTCCGGTTCAGCAGGAGCCACAGGAGGTGTTTCAACTTCTTGTGTTGTAGTACGCTGTGGAAGAGTTGTAACTGTGTGTTTAGCTGCAATTAATCTGTTTGCTGCATCTAAACTTGTATTGGGACGTGGCTCTTTTCCAAGTTCTACAATATGACCTGAGGCTATATCTTTTTGTGCGTGTAC
>JAFYRQ010000026.1 GCA_017546885.1 Alphaproteobacteria bacterium | reverse complement strand
GGAACATTTTCAAGAAAAACATATTTGGGTTTTACCTTTTTAATAATCTCAATCGCATGACAAACTAATAAATTCCTAACATCATTTTTATCGTGTTTACCAACGGTACTCATTCCTTGACAAGGAGGAGTGGCTAAAATCAAGTCAACATTGTGTTTTTTTGAATAATTAACTACTTCATCTTGAATTTCTTCTTTTGTAATATCTCCAACAATCATGTTGGTTTCAGGATATAAATGTTTATAAAACTTAGCCCTTTGAGCATCTATTTCATTTGCCACAACAACATCAACACCTATCTCAGATAGGTATGTTTCTGCAACTCCCACATTTGCAAAAAGAGATAATGCATTAATTCTTTTCTTCATCGTTACTTTCTTTCAACAAGTTTACAATAATGTTATGCATTATTTTTTGTATTGTAGATTGCTTATAAATTGCAAAGATTTTTAATTTATTTAATTCATCTTGTGTCAGTCTAATACTAATTCTATGATCTTTCATATTTTACTCCTTCAATATTAGCTATAATAAAATATAATTAAAGTAAGATGTCAACAAAAAAACGCCAAAACGCCAAAAATATTAAATTAATTTTCAACAATAAATACCATCACAAGTTCATGTTTTGTGCGCTAGGCCTGCTTATCTTCGCTATACTGCACTCATCGTCATTACCGACCGCGATACCCTGTATCGCTTTCGCTTGTAGTCAAAGCTCCACTGTGCCGGTTCTATACTCTGTATATCATACCAATAAAAAAACTCACCACAAGGGTGAGCTCTTTTATTGGTGCGCTAGGCCGGAATCGAACCGGCACGGGATTGCTCCCAACAGATTTTAAGTCTGCAGCGTCTACCAGTTCCGCCACAAGCGCAAAATCTAGGATAGGTTATACATTATTTTTTTATAATTGCAAGACTAAACTTGAAAAAAAATAAAAAATATGTTTATATCCTGTTGTCCGCACACGACAGAAACAGCGTTTCGGTGCTTGCGTGACAAACAGAAAGGATAAAATTTATGAAAAAATTTGATTTAACTCATCTTAAAAACTTTTTACGCAACAGCATTATTCCTTATGCTTTCCCTCACATTAATAAGGAGGGCTGGAAGTTTGTTGCAGCTTTTGCTTTAATAACAGCGTTATTGGCATTGTTGTGGGAACCTTTGGGCGTAATCGGTATTGTTTTAACAGTTTGGTGCTATTTCTTTTTCCGCGATCCGGAACGTGTTACTCCGCAAATTGACAATGTGGTTGTTTCTCCGGCAGACGGAAAAGTTCAAATGATTACAAAAATCAAGGGACCGAAAGAATTGGGTATGGAAAAAGAAGAATATACCCGTGTAAGTATCTTTATGAGTGTTTTCAATGTTCACGTAAATCGCGCTCCTGCCAGCGGAACAATCACAAAAACATCATACATTAAAGGAAAATTCTTTAATGCGACTCTTGATAAAGCCAGTAAAGATAACGAACGTCAACTTTTAGCTATGAAAACAGAAAGCGGAAAAGACATTGCCTTTGTTCAAATTGCAGGCTTGGTTGCTCGCCGTATTTTGTGTTTTGCTAAAAAAGGAACTACATATAAAGCCGGCGAAAGATTCGGTTTAATCAGATTCGGTTCTCGTTTAGACGTATATTTGCCGGAAGGCATTGAACCGCAAGTATGCTTGGGTCAGACAATGATTGCCGGTGAAACAATTATTGCAAACCTTAATTCTTCTGCTCCGCAAATTATGGGAGAAAGCAGATAATGGAAAATCTCAATTCTAAATTGAAGCTTTCCAAACAAAAGCTTACATCTTTGCCGATTCGAAAAATTATTCCGAATATGGTTACAACTTTGGCGGTATGTGCAGGCATAACATCAATAAAATATGCTATTGCAGACTTGTATGCTCATGCAATAATTTGCATTTTCTTGGCTGCATTTTTTGATTTGCTTGACGGAAGAGTTGCTCGTATGCTCAAGGGCTCAACAAAATTTGGAGCAGAATTAGATTCTTTATCTGATTTTGTGAGTTTCGGTGTCAGCCCCGCTATTTTGATGTATCGTTGGACTTTATACGATTTTCCGAAGTTTGGCTGGTTTTTCTGCCTGTTGTTTGCAATTTGCATGGCCATGCGTTTGGCTCGCTTTAATACTATGCTTGAAGACGAACCGCAACCTAGTTATTGGGATAACTTCTTTATTGGTGTTCCGGCTCCGGCTGCCGCTGCTCTCGGTATTTTACCGGTAATGATTAGCTTCGAATTTCCTGAAGTTGAATTTTTACGTAGCAATTGGTTTTGCAGTATAGTTATGTTTATTGTCGCAATGCTTATGATTAGCCGAATCCCGACAATCTCTACCAAAAAGCTTAAAGTTCCTACTTATATGGTTATTCCGATGGTTGTGATTTTAGTTTTTGGGGCAACACTTATATTTAGTATGCCTTGGTTGGTATTGAGTTCATTGTCATTGTTATATGCCGTAACAATTCATTTGGGAGTTATGGTGTTTCTTAAGGCTAAAAAGCAATATATGACCAAAATATAACTCTTTAGATACATACAAAAAAGACATCGAAAATAATCGATGTCTTTTTTTTTATTTAAATTAATCCGACATTAAAACAAACTGCTTTTCTTCGTTACCACAACTTTTTGATACATTTTTCCGAAGTAGGTTGTTTTTCTCCACTCAAATTGTTGTCTGTCGGTAACATAATCTTTGATTTCGGTCTGCCACATTCTTTCCGCAAACGGTTGATACAAACGATTATACATTTTTACGAACCATTTTAGAGGGTGCCACCAAGCCATATTATTATAATCTATAAATATGGCTTTTCCTCCGGGAGTTAATCCGGACAAGGCCTGATTTATCAATTTACTTTTTGCCGGCAAAGGAAGCTCGTGCAACAACATATAACAAACTACCGTATCATATTTTTCGGTAAACGACTCTAACGCATCACGATTTACAAAATTCATAAAAGGATAAATAAAACGATATTTGTTACGGACATAGCGGAGTTGTGTGGTACTGACATCAACAACATCATATTTTCCGTAAACACCTATTTTATCTGCTAAATCGTTCATTTGTTCGCCAAAGGTTACCCCCATTTGCAAAACTTTTGAATGAGGAGAAACTTCATCAAGCACAGCTTTTGCCAGTTTTTGATTATAGCCGAAACTCAATAAATTCAACAGCCATTGTCTGTCAAACAATTTGGTAAGACGATTACTCTCATACAACCAACTGTAAAATTCTTTTTGATAAGGCGGAATGGGCGCCGGATTTATTGCTACTTTTTTCTTTGTCATTTTATTATTTCCAATCTCCGCTTAATGCTTGCCAACAGCTAATGGCAGACAAAGCCGCCGTTTCTGCGCGCAAAATACGATTTCCGAGTTTTACGCCTTTAGCATATTTTTTTGAACGTAAAACAGCTAACTCTTGTTCACTAAAACCGCCTTCAGGTCCGATTAAAAATGCAACCGGAGCCGGAGCATTGCCAAAAGCTTCGCTGACAGGTTGGCCGGCAAGAGTTTCGTCCATATAATAGAGTGTTCGTTTTTCGTCCCACGAATTTAACAATTTTTCAAAAGACATTGCCTCGTCTATTGTGGGAACATCTAAACGACGACATTGTTCTGCCGCTTCAATGGCTTGCGATTGATAACGAGAGGTTTTTACCTTATCGGATATTGAATATTTGGTAATTACCGGAACAATTTTTGCAATTCCCAATTCCGTAGCTTTTTCTATCACAAAGTCCGTACAATCTTTTTTCAACGGAGCAAATAATAACCACGCATCAGGTACAGATTCAAAAACTTTTGTTTGTTCATTTATATCAATGACTACCGATTTTTTGCCTTGTACGGATAGAGTGCAATCAAATTCTCCGTCTTTACCGTTAAAGACCAAAATATTATCTCCGGATTGCAGACGCATAACCGAAACAAGATAATGACTTTGTTCGGGTTTGAGCTCCGCTTTATTACCGCTTACCAACTCAACATCGGCAAAAATTCTGATTTTTGATGTTTTCGGCAAAACCGTCTCCATAAATAAATTCTGTATAAATATATCAATAAACTTGAGTTTGATTCGATAAGTAATATAACTTGTGATAGTTAAGTTTTCGTTACGGGAAAATAAATATGATTATAACAATTGACGGACCTGCCGCTGCAGGTAAAGGTACTTTAGCTTCTAAATTGGCTGAAAAATATAATTTGGCTTATTTTGATACCGGTATGGTATATAGAGCAGTAGGGTTAGAAATGCTTTTGGCAAAAAACTCCCTCGAAGATGTTGAAAAAGCCGAAAAATTGGCGCAATCATTAACTTTTCCCCGTATGATTGAATTATCAAAAAATCCGGACTTTCGTTCTTTGGAAGGAAGCAAAGCAGCATCTTCCGTTGCGGCAATGCCGGGTGTTCGTTCCGCATTATTGTTAATGCAACAAAACTTTTCTAAAAATCCGGTTTTTGCAGACGGCAGCAAAGCTGACGGAGCTATTTATGACGGAAGAGACACCGGCACGGTAATTTGTCCGCATGCAGATATAAAGTTTTTTGTTACCGCTTCTCCCGAGGTTAGAGCTATGCGTCGTTTTAAAGAATACGAATCGAAGGGACAAAAAGCAGACTATCAGGAAGTGTTAGAGCAAACAATAGAACGTGACACTCGTGACTATGCTCGTGAAGGCAGTCAACCGGCTCAAAATGCCATTCATTTTGACACATCGGATATGTCTATTGAAGAAGTTTTTGAAAAAGCGTGTAAAATTATCGAAAACAGATAAAAAAATCTTGAAAAATAAATATTTATATGTATAAAAGAGCTAATCTGATAAATATGGTGCGATGTTATCAGAGTTTTTAACTGCGCACAAGTCCACCCTATTTTATTTCGGGTCGGCATTTTAGAATTGTTTTATTTATGAATACAGAATTTCAAATCCCAGAAACTAATGAAGTATTTGCTGATTTGTTGAACGAACAAATGGGCGAAAAGAGCCTTGTAGGTTCTGTAGTTAAGGGTACAATCGTAAAAATTACTTCGGATTTCATTATGGTTGATGTTGGTCTTAAATCAGAAGGTCGCATCCCTGTTCGTGAATTTGGTCAAAATCCGGAATTGAACCTCGGTGACGTTATCGAAGTTTATGTTGATCGTTATGAAGACAGAGACGGTAATATCGTATTGTCTCGTGAAAAAGCTCGTCGTGAAGAAGCTTGGTTAGATCTCGAAAAAGCTATGAACGCAGGCGAACGCATTAACGGTGTTATCTTCGGTCGTGTTAAAGGTGGCTTCACTGTTGATTTGAACGGTGCTATTGCTTTCTTGCCGGGTTCTCAAATCGATATTCGCCCAATCCGTGATATTTCTCCGTTGATGGGTATTTCTCAACCGTTCCAAATTTTGAAAATGGATAAGGTTAGAGGCAATATCGTTGTTTCTCGTCGTGTTGTTCTCGAAGAAACACGTGCTGAATCAAGAGCTGAATTAATCGACGCTATCAAAGAAGGTTCTATCCTTGACGGTGTTGTTAAAAACATTACCGATTACGGTGCATTCATCGATTTGGGTGGTGTTGACGGCTTATTGCACGTTACAGACATTTCTTGGAAGAGAATCAATCACCCTGCTGAAGTTTTGAACGTTGGTCAAACAATCAAAGTTCAAGTTATCAAATTCAATGAAGATAACCAACGCATCAGCTTGGGTATGAAACAACTCGAAAACGATCCATGGCAAAATGTTGCTGAAAGATTTCATGTTGACGATGTATGCAAAGGTAAAGTTACAAACATTACTGATTATGGTGCATTCGTTGAACTCGAAGATGGTATCGAAGGTTTGGTTCACGTTTCAGAAATGAGCTGGACTCGTAAAAACGTTCACCCGGGCAAAATCGTTTCTACATCTCAAGAAGTTGAAGTTAAAGTTCTTGAAGTTGATGAAGAAAAGAGAAGAATTAGCCTCGGCATTAAACAATGCACAGCTAATCCTTGGGCTGCTTATGTTGAAGAACACCCGGTTGGTACTGTTATCGAAGGTAAAATCAAGAACATTACCGAATTCGGTTTGTTCATTGGTTTAAACGATGAAATCGACGGTATGATTCACTTGTCTGACATCTCTTGGGATGTTGCCGGTGAAGAAGCTGTTAAAGAATATACAAAAGGTCAAGAAATCCAAGCTAAAATTATTGATGTTGATGTTGAAAAAGAACGCATCAGCCTCGGTATTAAACAGCTTACAGAAAACGCTAATGCTACTGCTTTAGACGGCTTCAAAAAAGGTGACAATGTAAAAGCTACCGTTACCGAAGTTGCTGAAGATGGCATTGTTGTTGAAGTAAACGGTGTTTCTGCCAACATCAAAAAAGCTGACTTGTCTAAAGACAAAGCCGGTCAAGATTTGAACAACTTCAAAGAAGGTGATGTTGTAGAAGCTAAAGTTACTTCTGTTGAAAAGAAAAAAGGTAAACTTGGCTTGTCAATCAAAGCTCTCGAAATTGAAGAAGAAAAGAAAGCATTAGAAGAATATTCTAATACATCTTCAGGCTCTTCTTTAGGAGATGCTTTAGGTGAAGCTTTGAAGAAAAAATAATCTGATTTGATTGTTTTTTTACAAAACCCGCTTTGAAATTCAAAGCGGGTTTTTTGCTGATATAATTCCGATTAAAATCTACATAGGTTCGGGAATAATTTTACTTCCGTAGGGAGGTTCCGTTCCCATACCGCTCTTTAGAGATGTTTTTTCAACAAATCCCATTTCGCCGTTATCAATCATAACACGGTACCAGGTTTTATCCGTTGTAAAGCCTGTTACTCTGACAGTCTGTCCCTTTTTGCCTTTTTTCAATATATCAAATTTCTCACCCGGACCATACATTATGTTCGTATTTTCGCTCAAATGATACAACTTGCTGTTGTCTGTAACATCAACAGGGATTTGATAAATTTTAGAAACAACAACATCGTCAACAAACTCTGCCCCGCTGTCATATTTTACTTTTTGAAAATATGTGATTTTGTTTTCTTTTTTCATATAACGAAGCATACTGTAATGCTGTATAAACGGATAAGATACTGCCAAAATCAATAAAAACGGAATTATATATTGGTATAATCTCAATGTACCAAGTCGCCATTGAGGGATTCTTTTATTATAAACAGGAACATTGATTTCATCCATAAACCTTTTTATAAGTTCTTGTTGATGTTCATCGGCATAATCAAGCGCCTGCTTTGCAGACAACATTGCCTGATTGTCTTTATTTTCCTGATGATATGCGATAGCATTGTGTATCAAAAGAACTAAATTGTCATAATCATTATTGCCGATGCTTTTTATGTTACCGATTATTGCTTTTATGTTGCGGATAAATGCTTTCGGATGCCACCAACCTAAAAACCAGTTAGACAATGAATAACGTAAAACTTCTTGTTTTGCTTGTTCGTAGGTACACACAAGTTTATCTTCAACCGACGAGTATTTTATAACTTTGCCGATAACTTTTTGTAAATTCACAACACGAACCAAAGGATTCTCGTTATCGAATTTGTCTTTGAGAATACTCAAATTATTCATATCCGGAAAGTTATTAGAGTTATAAATTTCACTCATTAAGTCATAAACTAATCTGGTTTTCTCATTTTTTAGCACATCATAGGCTACCGACAATTTTTGAAAATGCTCCATTGCATTTTCGCTTTTGTTAGAATCGGGGTGCCAATGTTTTGCCAAATCACGATAATTAATCTTGATAGTTTGTGCATCGGCAGAACTATCAACTTCCAATACTTTATAATAACCTAGTGCATCTCTCATTTTTCTATCAACTTTCGAGCAATATTTACTACATCAGCCGCCGCTTCAGAAGTCGGATAACGAGATATTAGAGACATTTGATTTCGAATTGCATCTCTGATACGAGCATCTCGTCGCACAACTCCCAATAGCGGAGGAGCTATTTTCAAAAATGTTTGACAGGCTTTACATAATATATCGTATGTTCGACGACCTTCCTGTAAATTATCTGCCTGATTGACAACTACGGAAACTTTGCATTTCGGATACTGCAAAGACATAACTTTTATAAGAGCATAAGCATCGGTCAAAGATGTCGGCTCATCGGTACACATAACGATAATATGTCCGGCCATTCCTGACAAAATACGCACCGATTTATCTATACCGGCTCCCATATCAAGTATGACTTTATCATAACTTGAAGCAAGAAGAGATAAATCTTCCGCCAAAATCTGAAGACGACCGACAGGCATGGTTGCAAGCCCCGAAGAACCGGAGCGTCCGGCAATTATATCTATGCGAGCCTTGTCATAATGATGAACTATTTGGTTTAATGTCGTTGTTCCGGTAACCACACAACCTAAGTCATGCGAAGTCATCAGCCCTAATTGTATATCTATGTTGGCCAACCCTAAATCACCGTCAAATAACAGTGTTTTTTTCTTTAATCCGCTCAAAGCGTGGGCTAACGTTATGGAAAACCAAGTTTTTCCGACACCTCCCTTTCCCGAGGCGATGGCTAACATATTATTATGAGAAGGAAATATATTTCCTATTTCACTGCGTGGTGCTGTTCGTAACTCTTCACTCATCGACTACTCCGTGATAATTCTGGTTAGTGAAGAACTGCTTATTTTTGCCAAACCATTGGCGATTTTAGGGCTTATCCCCGCATATTCGATTTGCAAGCCACAATTAACTGCCACCGAGAGCATTGCTCCGATACGGCGGTTTACGTCAAATTTCAAGGGCAACAACCAGTTAGCCCCCAAATCTTTGAAAATATCCGCAACATCAACGGCATTATTTGCGTTCATGCCACTATCAATAGTGAGAATTTTATCACAATTCACAACTCCGCAAAAAGATTGTAAACGCTTTACGTCTTCGGAATAAAAAGGATTAATCCCCGGAGTATCGATTAAAATCATTTTATTTTCCGATTGTGCCGACAAAATTTTATCAAACATTTTTTCAGGCTGTTTGATAAACTCAAAATCAACATTTAAGATGTCGGCAAACGCTTTTAATTGATTGTTCGTACCGGCTCGCACATTATCTATACTGATAATCGAAATCGGAATATTGCGAATTTTTGCCAAAGTTGCAAATTTTGCCAAAGCCGTAGTTTTGCCGCTTCCGTGCATTCCCATAAACATTTTTATGTTGCTCGAACCTACAAACAAACTGCCATATTTCAGCAAACGATTAAATGCTTCGGTTAAAATATCTTTATCTTGTGTTGTTCTTCTTTCTGATGCAACACTCCTGCACGTAGAGAGAATTGCGGCTTCCGACGTTGATGTAAGTTCATGATAGGCAAGACATTCTCTTATATAAGCATCGTTATATGTCGAAGAATTTTCATAAATTTCTTCTTTATCATCATATATTATATCTTGAGTATCAAGTGCAGCTATTAATTCTGTTCTTCCGTCACTTAAAATCGTAGTTGATATTATAACGGCATCTTCTCCAAGTTCTCGCTTAACTTGAGATAAAATTGATGACATATCCGTTGAAACAAATTTTTTTATTTTCATAAATCGCCACCATCAACTAAAATTTCGGTAAGACTTATGCCCAATTCTTTTCCTGCAAGAACGAGCTTCCCTCTGGCTGCCAACATATCGTTGACATAAATATCAACAGTTTCCCCCACTTTTTTATCCAGCTCGATAACAGAGCCTTCTTTTATATCAACGAGCTGAGCTAAAGTTAATTCGGTCTTACCGATAACTGCAGACACTTTAACACAAACATTTGCAACAGCACCCAAATTATTCATTCTCTAAAACTCCGCTCAACTGTTCTCGTATTTTATCTAATATTTGTTCCGTTGAAAAGACTTCTTCTTCATTTCCCCAAATAATCTTACACTCGACAGAAGATAAGTTGCTGTCTTTATGTAAACGAATATGACCGGAATATGAATTTTGAACTGCCAATTTTTCCAAATTATCTTTTACCGAAGAAACGGCATTTTCGGGAATATAAATATCAAGCACTTTTTGTTTTGCCCAATCGGGAAAACGACGACTTATAAAATCATTTATTATTTCATTACTGCAATTTTTTGCCAATGCCGGAGCTATTTCAGCCAATACCATTTTTATAAGTTTAATGTTTTGATTGTTTCTGTCTTCCAGTAAAATTTGTAACTTTGCATTTATATCTGCCAAAAGATTATTATCATCTTTAGGTCTGTTCAAAGACAAATCGAAAACAGGAGATTTTTCCCCTTCTATAAAATTATCAAACTGAAAAGGCACAAAGTCTTGCATTTACCTTCCTCGCAAGGTATCGCCGTACATTCTTTTGCAAATATTGACTATTTCCTGTTGAGCCTTTTCTATATCTTTGAGTTTTATCGGCCCTAAACGAAGTAGTGCTTCACGAATGATTTCAGCCTGACGGGTAGGCATAGCATTATAAAAATGTGTTCTTGCTTGTTCTGAAGCACCTCTCAGTGCAATAACAAGGGAAGCTTCATTTATTTTTGAAACCAAATCTTGCATATCATCTTGAGATAACAAAAGAGTGTCTTCAAAAGTTATAAAAGTCTTTTTCAGATTGTTGGCAACATCTTCATCACGCATTTCTAATGCTGATAATATACGATTTTCGGTAGCTCCGTCAAAATATCCGAAAATTTTAGAAATATGAGGAAGCATATCTTTTTCATCTTCTATGTTATCAGCTATCGTTTTTCCGATTGCTCCTACCAAATCATTATCGGCAGGGTGCGAATTTACCATTTTACCTATAACTTCGGCCGCAAAAGAATCGTTGAACAAAGACAATACGGCAGCGCACTGTTTCGGCTCCAGCATAGACATCACAACAGATACCACTTGCGGACATTCATTTTTAAGATACCTTGCCAAAACACCCGCATTTAAGGAATTTAATTTTCTCCAGCTTGCAGCTTCCGGATTTCGATGACAAGAACGCAGAACAGATACAACTTCTGCTTCATCAACAAATCGATTTGCTATATTT